>JBFJWU010000135.1:0-8242 GCA_041623475.1 bacterium
GCAGCTTCGACTGCTAAGCTGAAATCCTGATCAGGAGTAAACCATGCCGATTGTCAAGCTCAGTTATTTTGATTTCCCCGGCGGCCGTGGCGAAGATTGCCGTCTGGCGTTGCATATCGCAGGCATCGAATTTGAGGATAATCGTGTCCAGTTCCAGGACTGGCCAGGAATGAAACCGACGACACCGTTCGGTGCGCTGCCGGTACTGGAAGTCCAAGGCAAACGACCTGTTGCCCAGTCAAACGCGATCCTGGAACTGATCGGTCGCCAGCACGGGCTGTTGCCAGATGACCCGTTTGAAGCCGCCCGGCACGTCGCCGTCCTGAACGTGGTCGAGGAAATCCGGGGAACCGCCCTGGCCACGTCAGAGATCAAGGACGAGCAGCAGAAGAAAGCCGCACGCGAAAAGCTGGCATCAGGTCGGCTCAAACACTGGTGCCAGAACATGGAGAACCAGATCGACGGGCCCTTCGTCGGTGGCGAGCAGATCAGCGTTGCCGACCTGAAGCTGTACGTATTCATGGGGTTCATCAAGTCCGGCAAATTCGACCACGTTCCCGCGTCCTACTTTGGCCCCTGCGCTCAGCTGGAGACCCTCTACGGCGCAGTCGCAGCCCATCCCCAGGTCGCCGGATGGCAGGCCCGATTCAGCCCGGAATCCTGAAGATCAGCGACGGCGAGTTCGTTCGTTGAAGTAGCCCATAATCAGTATCACCAGTTCTTCGATCATTTCCTGCTTGTCAACGGGCACGTCCTCATCGGTCACCATCCGCACGAAATAACCCGTTATCGCGTTTGTAAGCGTATAGGTCATCGTGTCTGCTTCACGACGATCGTCGGTCAGGCCAATGTGGTCGTAGTACGCCGCCGCCATGATGTACAACTGCTGCATCACATCCTGAAGCATTGATCCGTCGTACACGCCAGGAATCTTGCCCACCATTGCATTCAGGCTTTTTCGGTTGTTCATTGAAAAAACAACCGATGCGGTCACGACACCGCGCACGGTTTCCTCCAGCGTACTGGCCCGCATATCGACCAGTGACTGCGATATCGCAGCAAAAATTTCGCCAACCCGTTCATTCACATACGCCGAAAAAATCGCGTCCTTGTCCGGAAAGTAGGCGTAAACCGTTCCGACACTGACACCGGCTGCGCCGGCGATCTTGACCGTTGAAGCCTGGCTGTATCCCTGTTCTGACAATATCTGGATCGCGGCCCGGAGGATTGCGTCATATTTGGCCCGCGATCGACGTTGCCGGGGCACACGCGGCCTACTCATAAACCTGCAATCCTTTCCCCGCCGCAGAATCCAAATGTGAAAGCCAGCGGCAGAATTGACCACCAGGGCGATGCGCCAGAGGTCCAAAACTGCCGCAGACACCTGTATTCCCGTCGTTTATAACGATCAACACGGTCAAGAATACATCCAGCCTAAACGTGAATAAACATGAATATTTTTCACGTTAGAGTATACCCCATACACCTGTGGACCCAAAGGAGATACTCATGGACCTCAGAATCAAAGACATCGAGAACAAACAGTTCTTCGCCCAGTTTATTGCCCGCCTGTTCGTTCATAATCTATTCAAGGACTCGCAGTTCTTTCTGCCCAAGGCGGACTACGAACGCCGCCACGGCAAGTTCCCCCGTTATTTCTCGGGCTGGTACCTGTACGTCCCGTCAAAGGATTTGCCCGAAGGCGAGATCGTCAGCAAGAAACTGAACGGCAAAGACCTGGTGGCCTATCGTGGCAAGGACGGCCAGCCGGTTATTCATTCCAACAAATGCACCCATATGGACGGCCTGTTCAGCGGCGGCCTGGGCGAAGTGGTCGACGGCAAAATCGTCTGCGGCTACCATCGTTACGCGTTCGAAAACGGTGTGCCAAAAAGCGGGCCCAAAGATTTCAAGAAGGATCCCAAAAACTGTATTCCCTGTCATCCGGTCCGCGAAGTCAATGGGCTGGTGATGTTCTGGTGGGATGCGGAATCAGAGAATGGCGTCGGTGAACCGACCTGGGAACTGGACCTGCCGGATGTCAGCCACTTGCCCCGCCGGGCCCACGCACGGTCAATTACGCCGACCCATATGGCACCGCTGCACGAAAACATCGTCGACGACCAGCACTTTATGCTGCTGCACGAAGCCGACCGCTACAAATCCGAACCCCAGGCCTACTACGAAAAACACCGGTTCAAGACCAACAACGTCATGCGTACAAAGATCCCGACGAAAATCGGCCCGTTCAAGCTGCCGGTCGAGTCCGACACCCTGGACATGGTGATGGACTCGGAATTCCACGGCCTGGGCATCCATATCAATACGGTCGACATCAAGGGCTTCAAGGCGATGGTCATTCATACGACCACGCCGATCGAAGACGAGGTGACCGAATGGACCCTGAATGTCTATATGCCCGAGCGCAAGTTCAAGTTTCCGCCAGATGTCAAAACGATGATGGGCCTGGTCTATCCCTGGGGCATGATCGCCCAGACCTACCGCCTGCACACCCAGGACCGCCGGGTCTTTTTTGAGGCTGCCGAGTACAACTTTTACAACGACGCGCCCAAGGGATACGAAAAGGTCAATATGTTCCGGCGCTGGATCCAGGAAGAACTGCTGGGCGAGAAACGCCCAATGACAAAAAACAGCGTCCCGACGACATTTGTGCCGACCGACAAAATCAAGACGGCGCCAACCCGTAAACGTTCATCTGGAAACGGCAAAGCGGCAGCGGCATCATAGCCTGATCAAACGCAGGGCGTTCCTGACGCATGTATACGGGGCCGCCAATTAAAAGCGGTCCCGTTTTTCCTTTTCACGGCTCGACAAGTCTTCTCGGAACTTGACACGGCTCAATGTGATTGCTGGTTTTGCATAGAACAATGAGCAGAAGAACTAACCGTCGCAAGACGCGTTGCAACCGGGACTGTCTCGGAAGCCGGGCCCAATTGTCCTGCCGGGCCGGATTGCTTCCGGACCCGGCTGACTCGGGTTTGGCACTATCGGGCGACAGAATCAAGGAGGAACGATGGGAACGGAATTGACCGGCAAAGTTATCATTGTGACTGGTGCGGCGACAGGAATCGGCAAGTCAGCCGCAGAATGTTTCGCCGAGTCTGGCGCAAAAGTTGTGGTCAGTGACATTGACGTCGTCCGCGGCAACGAGGTCTCAAACGGAATTGGCGATGCGGGCGGCGATGCAATCTTCGTCGAGGCAGATGTCGCCGACGACAGCGCAGTAAAAAACCTGGTCAACAGGACAGTTGACCATTACGGGGCTCTGGATGGCGCCTTTAATAATGCCGGAATTGAAGGCGCCATGGGTGCAACCCACGAATGTACGATGGAAACCTGGGACCGTACGATGGCGATCAACCTCAAGGGCGTCTGGCAATGCATGCGCCACCAGATTCCAGCAATCATCGAACGCGGGGGCGGTTCTATTGTCAATATGTCGTCGGTCGCCGGATTGATCGGCTTCCCTGGCCTGCCAGCCTATGTGGCAAGCAAACATGCCGTTCTGGGGCTGACAAAAACGGCAGCCCTCGAATATGCAACACAAAACATTCGAGTGAACGCAGTATGCCCGGGTGTCATCCATACAGAGATGATTGACCGCATCACTCAGAAAGATCCGGAAACCGAAGCGGGCTTTATCGCCTATGAGCCAATCGGTCGAATGGGTACTCCAGAGGAAATCGCAGAAGCGGCAAAGTGGCTACTGTCGGATGCATCTTCGTTTGTAACGGGCAGTTGCCTGCCCGTCGACGGTGGTTTTGTCGCGCAATAACCGGCCTCTGTCTGCGGTGCGGGTCGGTCACGCCGCGACAGCGGAAGCAATGCTTCCCCCCCGCGCCGTCCATTCGTATATGACTGTTTACGTTTACAATGAATAGCAGTATCCGGTAAACGCAGACACACCAGATTCAGTCAGGTAACCCGTTGAGCTCGACTACACACCCAGCGGACGAATGGTCCGACCCCAAGGCCAACGCAAAGCAGATCCGCAGCAAGATAACCTACGAAAACCTGGTCGCAGCAACGACGGAACTGCTGAAGCAGAACCCGTTTGACCAGATTACGGTCGTTGACATCGCCAAAAAAGCGAACTGTTCCCCGGGAACCGTTAACCGGCGATTCGGCAGCAAGGAAAAATTGCTGGATGTCGTATACGAACGGCTTGAAGATCGCGCCAGCATTGTCCTGGAACAACTGGTGGAGAACGTCGATTTCTCGCAACTGACCGTCCGGCAGTTGCTCGACTTATTTGTCGATGCGTACATGAATTTTGTCGGCGAATACCGGCTGATCCTGAAGGCCGGCTACACTCGCATCATGTCTAACCCGGAAACAACCGAGCGCACACTGGAAACCCGGGCCCGGATCATTGATACCGCGGCGCAGGCGATTCTGGGCTCGAAACACAATATCCGGCACCCCGACCCGCAGGTGGCCGCCGAGTTTGCCACGCTGCAGGCGGCGACCATGCTGACGGACCTGATCGAGGGCCCCGACATGACCCGCCACTTTTCTGCGCTGGACGAAAGAACATTGATCGAACAGATGAAGGTTTCAATTCTGCGCTATCTTGGCGAAGAGGAATAGCTCCGCAACTGTTCAGCGTCAGGACCGGACCAGGTCCGTCCCTTCGGCGATCCCTGCATAATGCTGCTTGATCCGTTCCTCTGCTGCCGGGAATATGTCATTCCAGAACATCAGTCCCGACTGGTCAAGCAGCGCCCGCAACCGATGGGACCGGGCGCTGAGCAGGTTGATTCCACGAAATGCCACTTTGGTCGACCGGAATATCGACTTTGCCCATCCCGGCGCGCGTTTCGCGTTGTAATAATTGAGAAACGGCACGCCGTAAATCTCGTCAAAAGATGCGCTCATCAGGCCGCCCAGAAGCATTTGCATGGGCTTTGAGTCGGGAAACAGTGCTTCCTCCAGATGCAGGTGTTGCGCCGCATAGATTAGTGCCTCGATCGACTCGTAGGTACAGTCCGGCGCCATTGTCATCAGATAGGCTGCGAAATAAAGCGCCGTATCGTCCACGTTTGCAAACAGCAGGTCTTCGGGGACCCCCTGCATATAGTTGAGATAGCTTGTGAACTGGAACAGCGCTTCCATTTCCCGGTCCGAAATCTGCTGGCTAAGGTGCCGGCGCGACATAACAATCGCGGTGGCCAGGGTCGTCACGACGATCGATCCTTCGGCAGCGGAAAGGGGTGTCCCCAGTTCGTCAACCATCCAGCCGATTGGCGGGTCAAAGTTCCAGGTTGGATTATCGGTTTCCATATGGGCCCGGATCTGCGAATGGATTATCCGGATCCGGCAATTTTCCTGAAACGCGGCACTGTAGGGCTGGCTGGCACCGGGCTGGGCGACCGCGGCAAACCACTTGAAGGTTTCCATGAACCGCACCAGTAATCGTTGATAGAACTCCGGACGTTTGACGTTTTCCAGCAGCGTCAGCGGCTTCTGGGGTTGGTTGGTGTACCAGGCCGCCGCTGTAATCCCCACAGATGGCCCCTGCAGCAATGCACAGGGCCAGCCATATGCGAAAAAAGTAATCGGGTTGAACTGCGTCAGAAACACATGAGCACCCAGTTCGATCATGTCCCGGTCAAAAATGTCTGGAATGTTGACAGCGTGTTTCATGAACGCCACCAGCTCCGGGCAGGGGCTGTCGACCGCGTCGATTCCACTGCTTATTGCAATCTGGTAGTCCTTGCGGATTTCTGGGTCTGTTCGCATTTTCCGGACAAGCCGGTCCGACTGGACATCGCCGGTCATGAAATTCCGTTCCAGCATTTCCTGGAACTCCGGCGTCTGAATCAGGCGCCGGGCCCGTTTTCGGGTCGCCTTGCCGAAGCAACGATCGACAATCCCGTCCCAGAAATGAGACTCGAAGTCCAGCCGTTTCAGGGCTGGTGCCGCGTCCCGCCGCACTGCAGTAACTGTGTTTGGCATCCGACTAGCCCCTTTCCCGCAAACCGGTGGTTCCGGTCTGAAGTTGTTTCTGCACCGTTACTTCGGCAGACAAACCCGCCGGGCGTTCGTACAGGTACTCGGACAATTCCGGCGCCTGCATGCTGGCCTTGAATTCGTCAATCGACCAGGGCCACACGTTGGGGATGCCGGCATCGTTGATGTAGTAGCTGTCACACCCTGTCGTCCAGACCGTGTTTGCTGTCGCTTCGACCAGGTCCTTATTAAATTTTTCTGTCGCTGCTGGCGTTGCGCAGACACTGGCGTACCGACCGTCCAGGACCGGCTGGATCAGTTGCATCAAATATTCCATCTGGATTTCTGCAACAGCGATCACAGGATAGTTTGTCAGCGGGCTGTTGGGCCCAACCAGCATGAACATATTGGGAAAGCCCGGCACTGTCATACCCCGGTGCGCAAACGCGCCCTTTTCCCAGACATGGTCCAGGGCAAGGCCATCGGCCCCCGTGATACCCATGGGCCGCATGTAGTCGTGCATGCGATAGCCGGTCGCCAGTATCAGGACATCCAGCTCGTGCAGTGCGCCGTCAGCGGTCCGGATGCCAGCGGGTTCGATTTGCTGGATCGCGTCGATCACGACATCCGCATTCTCTTTCTGGATCGCCGGGTAGAACTTGTCGGCAAAGATCAATCGTTTACATCCGGGATCGTACCCCGGTGTCATTTTCCGGCGCAGCTCCGGGTCGGTTATTGTTTCCAGGTGCGCCTGGCAGGCGTCGCGAAGGTCTCTGTAGAACTGATCCTCCATCGTCCGCAAACCTTCAACCAGGGTCTCGATCTTTTCCATGACGCGGTGATATTCGTCGAACATCAGCTCAGGGTTCCGGCGCAACATGTCACGCCGTTCTTGCGGCGTATTTTTATTACCCGAAGGGCTGATCCACTGGGCCGATCGCTGGAACACGGTCAGCGTTCCAACCTGATCAACGATCGCGGGCACCAGCTGTACCGCCGTGGCACCGGTTCCGATCACGCCGACCCGCTTGCCGGACAGATCCAGGTCGTCATCCCAGCAGGCGGTATGAACGGTCGCCCCCGCAAAAGTATCCATCCCCGTGATATCCGGGTAGTACGGATGATGCAGGACACCCGTCGCCATGATCACGACGTCAGCTGTGTCTTTCAGACCCTGCCGCGTTTCCAGTTGCCAATGCCCGCTGCCGTCGTACTCGGCCCTGCATATTTCCTGGCCAAACCGGATACGCGGGATCAGCCCGTATTTTTCGGCGACGAAACGGCAGTAATCGTGAATTTCGTCCCGCTTGGGATACAAACTGCTCCAGTTCGCCGTCGGTTCGAACGAATACACATACGCCTTGGCCGGCGTGTCGCAGCACAGGCCCGGATAGCGATTATGGTGCCAGGTCCCGCCCACATCGTCGGCTTTTTCGTATATGACAATGTTTTCCTGGCCAGCCTGCAACAGGCGGATTGCTGCGGCCATGCCGGAAAAACCAGCGCCGACGATCGCAATCCGCGACTGGCTTTTTGCGGCAGTCAAGACCTGGCCACCGCAGGGCGCTGGCCCGTGGACGCCGAACGGTCCTCAGCCGACCGCGGGACCAGCTTGACCGGCAGCCTGTCTTTCGGCTTTGGCAGCGACGTATGGTCGAATTCGATTTCATAATCGCCTGGAAGCTGCCATTCGTATCGGCGAAGCAAGTGAAGCATAATCGTCTTGATCTCCATAACGCCAAAATGCAGGCCGATGCATTTGTGTGCACCGCCGCCAAACGGTGTCCACGCATATCGATGCCTTTTGTCCTCGGCACGATCGTCGGAAAACCGTTCGGGATCAAATGTATCGGGTTTGGTCCAGTATTCCGGCATCCGGTGGGCGACAGCGGGGACAATTGCCACCGTGTTGCCCTTTTTGATCTGTTTCCCCTTGAACTCGACGTCCCGCACGGCCGTTCGTACGTGGAATGTTAATGGCGGCACAATTCGCAGGACTTCCTTGATCGCAAGTCCCGTGTCGACCATGCTGTCCAGGTCACCCATTGTTGGGTGTCGTGAATCAACTGCCAGGGCTTCCGCACGGCACCGTTGCTGCCATTCCGGGTTTTTGCCGAGGTAATAGACCAGATTCGTCGCCGCAATCGTCGAGGTATCGTGTGCCGCCATCATCAGGAAGATCAAATGGTCGATGACCTCATCGTCTGTAAACCGCTCGCCTTCGGGCGTTTCCGCCCGGCACATCAGACTGAAGAAATCGTCGCCCTGC
>JBFJWU010000136.1:0-8193 GCA_041623475.1 bacterium
ATACGGTGTTGCGGCAGCCATTTCTGCCGCAACGGTCAGGGGAGCAGTGCTGCCTGTTGTTCGCGGGTCTGTCGGTATTGCAGCGATGATCTGGGCCGTAACGCTGTTGCAAAACGTGCGGCCTCCAATTGAATGGCTGCCTGTTTTTGTCGATGCCGGAATGAAGTCCAACAATACAGAGATCATCCGCGAGGCTTTGGGATTATCACTGGTTGCCGGTTGGATGCTTGTCGGTGCCAGGTATTCGCATCGCGTGAACGATGAGGTTTCGGAAATGACCCAAGACAGGGAACTGTTGTGAATTCGCGGGCCGTGGGCGCAGCTGTGCTGATGGTATTGATGCCATCTGCTGGAATTGCGGTCAACGAAATGACGATCGATATCGAGCGAATCCCGCGTACAACGATGGTAACGGGGTGGGCTGAGGGGACATTGACCGCAGAGTTCAGCCAGGTTGTGCAGACAATGTGTGATTTCGATGCCGGCGCCGAGATCCTCGGAGGGGATCCCGTAATGTTTCAGCGCACCATCGATCCGGAATTGACGCGTCGCATTGGGGCCGCGGTTCCCGACGACCTGGAGGTGGTCAGACAAATGGCGGGCTCCGACGGCGTGGCCAGCGTCTGCCCCAAAGGCGAGAACCACGTGCTGGCGATATTGGATCTGCCGTGGCCGATATCCAACAAATGGCAAATTTCCAGATTCCGGCCGCAGTTGGAGGGGAATCAACTGCGTCTGCATTACGAGTTTCTTGTTGGCACGGCGGACGAGAGTTCCGGAATATTCACAATGACGCGCCTCCCGTCAGGCGACACACGGTTGCGAAATGAATTCAAGTTCGATGTTGGCTTTCGGATACCGGAATTCCTGATTCGTTGGGGGGTCAAATCGACACTGCCCGACTATTTCGCCGCGATCGAAGCCCATGCTGCCAAACTGCCGGAAGTAACTTTTGAATCAGCCAACACCATTTCACAGCCTGCCCCGGCAACTAATCCGGCCCAGACCGGAACAACCGGGCCCTGACCCCAAAGGGGCTGCGACACAGGCCTGAAACCCGTTGTTAGAATGAACATTGCGCACGTTCTGTTGCGCGGTGCGCAATGGGTCCCCTATGGTTTATCTGACAGCTTCGATCGCAGCGCTGCTGGCCGGGCCGGTAATTTACCGGGCCTCGTCCAGGTTTGGACAGCTTTCCCGGGCTGTGGACGGTTTTGTCGTAACCAGTATCACGACCCTTCTGGCGCTGTTTGTTGTCCCGCACACGATTGAGGCTGGCGGGGGATGGGCCATCGTATGGTTTCTGGTGGGATTGGCGTTTCCGTTGGTTGTCGAACGGCTACGCGAAAATCTGAGTGGAACTGCCCACCTGGCGGCGCTGGCCCTGGGCGTCGGTGCCTTGTTGCTGCACGCGGTGACGGATGGCGTCGCGCTGGCCGGCAGTGCGCGGCATCAGGACTGGACCGCAATTTCATTCGCGATTATCATCCATCGACTGCCTGTCGGGCTGGCGCTTTGGTGGCTGGTACGTCCTGGTTACGGGCAATCACGGGCATTATTTGTAATCGGCCTGGTGGCTGTGGCGACGGCAGCCGGATACCAGGCCGGCGGGCAGGTCGAAATGTATTTTGACTCGGTCGCGTTTGCGTGGGGGTTGGCATTTGTAGCCGGTTCACTGATGCACGTCGTGTTTCACCGGCACGAGCCTCACGGTCAGCCGGCTGTCGTCGCCCGGGGTCGACGCATCGAAGCGGTCGGGGGTATTGCCGGGATTGTCGCGGTTGTCATCGCACCACTGGTCGGGGTTAGTCATGACCATGGTCCAGACCTGCACCAGTATGGCCAGCGATTTGTTCAGCTGTGCCTCGAAAGCGCACCAGCGTTGGTGCTGGGGTATGGATTGGCTGGACTCCTGTTTGAGTTTATGCCTGCCGCGTCCGTGAACTGGATGGGGCGCGGTCGCAGTATTCAGCAGGCGGGTCGCGGGATGTTGTTCGGGCTGCCGATGCCAGTTTGTTCCTGCGGCGTCGTCCCATTGTATGAAGGGCTCATAAAGCGCGGAGTCCCGGCATCTGCCGCGATGGCGTTCCTGGTGGCGACTCCGGAGTTAGGTATCGAAGCATTCCTGTTGTCGTTTCCGCTGCTGGGGACCGAATTAACCCTGATCCGCCTGGTGTGTGCCGCAGTGCTGGCCCTGGCGGTGGGCACCGTGGTCGGTCGAACTATCCGGCAATTCCCGAATACCGACAATGCGCCGTCAGGTGAGGTCGTGGATCGGAAGGTCGGTCTTCGCGTGGCGACCGGTCTGCGCCACGGATTTGTTGATGTGGTCGATGACACGGCGGTCTGGATTGTTTTTGGTTTGGCGGTGGCCGCAGCGATGAGCCCCAGTACGCTGGCGCCACTTGTCCAGGGCCTGCCTGCCGGTTTCGATGTTGCCCTGTTTGCGGTTGTCGGAATCCCATTTTACGTATGTGCCAGTGGTGCGACACCGCTGGCCGCAGCGCTATTATACGGAGGTGTGTCCCCAGGCGCGGCAATTGCGTTTCTTTTGTCTGGGCCGGCAACAAACGTGACGACGTTCGGTTTGTTGGCCAGATTGCACGGACGCCGGGTTGCGATCCAGTTCGGCGCTGTGATGATCGTGCTGTCAATGGCAATTGGCTGGTCTGTGAATTGGGTTGCCGGAGGGCTGCGATCGCCGTTGCCAGTCGAACATTCCATGGCGCACGCTGGCGCGTTCGAGATTGCGCTGTTGACCCTTCTGGCCGGGGCATTTCTGGCGGCGTATCTGCGGCAGGGGCCGCGGGCATTCCTGCACACGATCATTACTTTAGGCGAGGATGAACATAGCCACGATCACGATGAGCCGGGATCTGGTGGCAATTGTTGCAGCCACGAAACGACCCAAACGGCGGTCGCCCCAGCCTGAGTCCACGGTGGCTGTGTGCGGCCGTCCGAACCAAAACCCGGATGAGAATACATGATCAGTCTTAATCAAATTCAGAAAAACTATGGAACGCAGGATCTGTTTGCCGACGTTTCAGTCAGGTTCCCCGACCGGGGGGTCGTGGGTCTCGTTGGTCCCAACGGTGCCGGGAAAAGTACGTTGATGAAGATCATCACCGGCGAGATCGAACCTGATTCAGGCGAGGTTGCGACGCCTCGCGGAATCCGTATTTCCTATCTTGGCCAGGATGTCGAAGAAGACAGCGATGGCTCGGCACTGGAGACAGTCCTGACCGGATTCGCCGATGTCCTGAATATGGAATCACGAATGGCCGAACTGGCCGAGATGGCGTCCAATCCGGATACGGTCGACGAAGCACTGCGTGAAATGTCCGTGATCCAGGAATCATTTGAGCAGGTCGAAGGATATTCGCTGGTCGAGCGGGCCAAGGCGATGCTGCAGGGTCTTGGATTTGCGGCCGATGAGGTGGATACGCCAATGTCGGAATTGAGCGGCGGTTGGCGGATGCGGGCGGTCCTTGCCAGATTGCTGTTGGAAGAACCCGACGTTCTGTTGCTTGATGAGCCAACCAACCATCTGGATATTGATGCAATTATCTGGCTGGAGGAGTTTCTGGGCGCATATCCAGGGCTGGTCATCCTGACCAGCCATGACCGTGAGTTCCTGGACAGAATGTGCATTGCAATCGCCGGTTTCGAAGACACACGTCTGCGACTCGAACTGGGCAACTTTACGCATTACGAAGAAGCATCGGAGCTGCGATTCCAGCAACTGGAGGCCGAGGCGGCGATCCAGGAGCGCGAACGGCAGCGAATGGAACGTTTTGTCGAGCGGTTCCAGGCCAAGGCGACCAAGGCGCGACAGGCCAACAGTCGGAAAAAGCAACTGGAGCGAATGACGCCGGTCGAAGTCAAACAGGTACGCCCCAAAAAGATGCATATCCGGCTGGTTGAGCCGCCACGGGCGCCGCGTGTCGTCGCGCAGTTTGATGGCGTTGGCAAGCACTTTGATGACAACATTGTGTTCGATGGTATCGACTGGGTTCTGGAACGTCAGCAGAAAGTCGCAGTGGTCGGGCCAAACGGTGTTGGCAAGACGACTATGCTACGTCTGTTGGCGGGGGACCTGCCCGTTACGGCGGGCGCGGTCACGTTGGGGCCCGGCGTTGAATTCGCTTTTTTCGCCCAGCACCAGTTGGAATCACTGGACCCGACCAAGTCTGTTATCGATACGCTGTTGACCGATTTCCCCGATGCCAGTATCGGTGAGGTTCGGGGCCTGCTGGGGGCATTTCTTTTTTCCGGTGACTCGGTCAAGAAGAAAGCGGAAGTCCTGTCCGGGGGCGAACGCGCGCGGCTGAGCCTGGCGCGGATGTTCCTGCGACCGAAAAACCTTTTGATTCTGGACGAGCCGACAAACCATCTGGATATGCTCAGTCGCGAAGTCGTTGCCGACGCATTGCGAGCGTACAAGGGCACCGTCATTGCGGTCAGCCACGACCGTGCATTCCTGAACCGATTTGTCGACCACGTCGTTGACCTGCACCCCGGACGCTTTACGACTTACCCCGGGAACATGCGTAAGTATGAATTCCACCGACAGCAGGAACGTACGCCAAAAGACGAAACAGAAGCTGTCATTACGGCGAAAAGCGGCAGGGAAACGACGAACGAAGACAAAGACACGGGCGGGCCAGATCACAAGTCTCGCAAAAAGATTCGATCAAAGTTTCGCAGTTGCACCCGAGACATGACCCAGGTCGAAGAACAGATCACGGCGCTCCAGAACATCCTGCGCGACCCGGAACTGGCGGCTGATCACGAGGCGCTGTGGAAGGCCCAGACTGCACTGGACGAGGCCCGGTCGAAGGAAGCGCGGTTGCTGGCCGATTGGGAGCGCATTGTCAAACAGGGTGAACAAATGGGACTGGATCTGCTGGAGGAATGACCAGGGCCGGTTGCGGCTTTAGAATCCAGTGTGGTAAAACTGACATGTCAGTTCAGTTGGAGGATTGATGAGCACACGGACGTATATGAAGGGTGAGGATCGGCGCGAGCAGATCCTGGACGCGGCAACAATGGCGTTTGCGGAGCACGGCTACCAGAACACCAGTATTGCGGTTGTCTGCAAACAGGCAGAAATCGCCCGCGGGACCCTGTATCAGTATTTCGAGGACAAGCAAAGCCTGTTCCGGGAACTGATCGAAGCCCACGTGGAAACACTGAGGACATTGATATCACCACCCGAGCTTGACGACCTGTTGGCCCAGGGCGCAGGACCGATCGTGCGTGACCGAATGGAACGGATTCTGGGTGAAGTACAGCAGAACCGTGAGGTGTTCATGATCATCAATAACGAGGCTCGGGCGAAGAACGCAGAGACCGCCGACCTGGTCCGGTCCATGTTTGAGGGGCACCGCGAGCAACTGCAGGCGACGATCGAGTTTGCTGGTGCCGCTGGCGTTGCCCGGGTGCGGGACACCAAGCTGACGGCTGAATTCATATTGAATGCCGTTTTCGGTGTTGCCGATCTTTATTTGATTGAACCCGAGGTCGGTGCAGATGTAAGTCGGCTGGCTGACAACGTGACTGAACTGGTCTTGAACGTTTTGAGAATTGAACCTAACCCGTCCTGACAGGAGGACCTAGATGACGACGTTTACACACGATGGATTTGTAACAACGGGCGCGCGTCCGTTCCGACATGATTCTTTTCCGATGCGCCTGTTCCAGAAGGCGAAAAAGCTGGGTATGTGGGATCCCTATGACATCGACTTCTCGGTCGATATCCAGACCTGGCCTGAAGCCGATGAGGCTGAGCGTGCTGGTTCATTGAAAATCATGTCGGCGTTCCAGGCCGGCGAAGAAGCCGTAACCCTGGATCTGTTGCCGTTGATTATGGCCGTGGCCAAAGAAGGGCGAATCGAAGATGAAATGTACCTGACATCATTCCTCTTCGAAGAGGCGAAGCATGTCGAGTTCTTTAATCGCTGGTTCCGTGAGGTTGCCCGGGTCGACCAGTCGACACTGGGGGAACTGCACAGCCCCAACTATCGCAAGATCTTCTATGAAGAATTGCCGACGGCACTGGGTACGCTAACGATTGACCCGTCGCCAAGGAACCAGTTACGGGCATCGATCACCTACAACATGATTGTCGAGGGTGTCCTGGCGGAAACCGGCTATTTTCTGTTTGACCTGTTCCAGCAATTGACCGGCGAGGACAACGGACCCGGGATGCGTGAAGGCATTGCCAAGCTGCGGCAGGACGAGTCCCGTCATATCGCCTACGGTGTTTATCTGATCTCAAGAATCCTGGCCGAAAATCCCGAATTGTGGAGTGAAGCCGAGGAGCGGATGGAGCAACTGGCGGAACCCGCATTTGGTTTTATCCGTGAGACGATCGAGGAGCAACTGGAGCAGTTTGGTGAACTGCCCAGCGGCGCAGATCCAGAGATGATCCTCCAGTTCGCACGGGGCCAGTACGACAAGCGATTTGCGCGCCTGCGGAAGGCCCGCGAGCAGACGCTGGACGAGATCGAAACCATTGCCCTGGATACAGAAATCCAGGCTGCCTGACGCGACCCAGGTTCATACCATGTCAGTGTCCCCGCCAGCCAGGCCAACGCAAATCGGGCCGCCGCCATCGGATCTGTTTGCCGACCTGACTGATATCCCGTCCACAGACGATCTTCTGGCGGGGTCACTGACCAGGTATTCGCGGCCGGACCCGGCAACCGGCTATTCGCAGGGCCAGGCGCGATTCGACGATTTGAGCCTGGTCGGACCGCCAGTTGTGCTGCAGGGTGGGCTGCATGCCGTGGCCAGGTGGCTGCCGCTGGTCAGTCGTTTCCGTGAGCCGGGGACTTTGTATCCCTGTGCCGCAGCGATGTCGGTCGGTCGGTCGATTCCATTGTTCGAGGATGTGAACGTCGAATCGTGGTATTCCGGCCAAGGCGATTCGTGGTGCATCGCAACACGATTTGCTGACAGCGATCGCCTGACCGGATGCGCCTGGTCGATTGCGGCGGACGGCCCTGAGCTGGACCTGGACGTGGACCATTGGCAGGGTTTGCTGGACGAAGCTGAATCCGATCCGACTGCACAGCCCTATACAATCATGAGCCTGCCGTACTCTGGCACCGAAAAGTTGTTCTGGAGCCGGGTCAATATGCAGGCCGAAGCCGTCCGCACGCCTGGACTGCGTCGGTTCATCGTCAACGACCGCTTGTCGTTGGCGTTCGTCGCATATTACCTGGACAACGTGGCCGTTATTTCGCGGGCAACCATGCTGCGCAATCCGTTTCTGACGACACAGATTGGAATCGCTTTTGCAACCGACCAGATCCCGGCGAACCAGGAACTATTACTGATGGCGGATCGCACGTCTATCCGGCCGGCCAGCTTGCAGGTTGGGCGCCCGGTTGAGCTGGATGGCCGTACTGTTGGTTCCGAAACCGTAGACATGATCCTGGCCAGCGGTGACCTGGCGACCGTTTATGCGAGAGGCTTCCTGACAATGCACCCGATGGATCGATCGGTTTTCAAGCCGCGTATCGCCCACGGGGCGCAGGACAAACGGCAATAGAATCAGGGCGTGTCAGGTTTGCTTTTCGGCAGCCTGATCCGAACAACCAATGGCAGGTGGTCGGACAGGTCTCCGGTTCTCACAACCTGACGGCTGACGACCCGGGCATCCCTGCTGACGAACAGGTAATCCAGCCGGCGCTCGGGATTGTGTCCGGGAAACGTAAACCACCGCTGCTCATCTGCGTTGTAAGCGGTTTCTGATACGACCTCGCTGTACCCTGTGATCGATGACAGGATCGGCAGCGTCTCGTCAACCTCGTAATCGTCGTCCGTGTAGATCGGGAACCGAGACTTCTGACTAGCCGACCTGGGCACGGTGTTGAGGTCACCTCCCCATGCCAGCAAGGGGCTCGACCTGGATTCCAGCAACGTCTTGAGCTTTGTGGCTTGTTGCTGGCGGTTGTCGGCGTCGAATGCCTCCAGATGATTATTGCCGACCACGTACCGGGTACCGTCGATGTCGATCGCGACGAACTGGGAATATCGATACAGGTAAAACGCCTGGTACCACCACGGTTGGTGCAATGGTTTGGGGTGCAGGGTCACCTGGTTGCCAACGATTGGAAACCGGCTGAGCACGGCACCGCCCGAATCAACTCGCCCGAATTGCTTTTCCGGTGGCCAATAAGGGAA
>JBFJWU010000137.1:0-8186 GCA_041623475.1 bacterium
ACCAGGGCATCGCCGCCCGCGCCATGGCCGGTGATACAAACGGGTCTTCACGGGGGATGATCAGTTGCACCGGGAGCGGACAGGGTCGTTCAGCCGGATTCAGCAGCCGGGGCAGCACGTTGGCGCGATACAATCGAATGCCCTGGATGCCGTCCCGGCGACGTTGTCGACTGTCGCCGGGGCCGTCAGGATGATCTGAATCCAGACGCTGCAGCAGGCGGGTCCAGCGAGGGGCCAGGACCTGCCAAAGCGCGGCTGAAGCCCAGGGGATGTGCATGCCGGCGATGTACCAAGATCTTGGCAATTGGCGCAGCGATCCGGGAAATTGAGTTCGCGCCCAATGGCCGACGTGGTCCAGGCACGGGCCAGAGATCGACGTAAATGACGCCATGCGCCGCGAGGCATCTGGATCGGTGGCCGCCTGCCACGCCTGGATGCTGCCCCAGTCATGTCCGACAACATGGACAGACGCATCTGGCGATACGTGTTCGATGATCAATTTCAGGTCCGCTGCGAGCCGCGGCAGCTTGTAATGTCTGGAACTACGCGGTGCCGACGACTGCCCGGCACCACGAACGTCATAGGTCACGACCCTGTAGTTGTCGGCAAGGTCGCGGGCGACACTGTCCCAGACCGTCTGGTTGTCCGGGTAGCCGTGGACCATTACAATTGCCGGTCTGTCTGTGGGGCCGAATATCCGTCCCGACAGCGTTACGCCGTCTGGCGTGTCGACAGCGAATGGTTCGTTCCCCATTATCCGGCGATCTTGCCGTACAGGCCGCTTTTGTAAAAGCTGCCGACCTGTTTGAAATACAATCCCGGGTGCAGTCGCTTTGTTGCCCAGCTCAGTTTGCCGTCCTTCTGGGGGATGCTGTACAGTCGGCCCCGCTCCAGGTCTTGCAGCGCAGTCGTTGCAACCTGCTGAACCGTCATGGACGACCGTTTGAAGAACCACTCGGCCATTGCCCGCTGGCGATCGTGACTGGACCGAAACGAATCCATCAGATTGGTCTGGAAAAATGTTGGACACAGGGCCGTCACGGTAATGCCGTGCGCACCAAGCTCGGTCGCCAGCGTTTCGGACAGGGAAATAACGCCGGCTTTGGTCACATTGTAAGGGCCCATTTCCGGCAGTGACGCGATTCCGGCATTGGACGCGACGTTCAGGATCCAGCCCCTGCCGGCCTGTTTCATGGCTGGCGCAAAATGATGGCAGCCATGGA
The DNA here is from genome assembly GCA_041623475.1 of bacterium. GTDB lineage: Bacteria > J088 > J088 > J088 > J088 > JBFJWU01. The sequence continues at coordinate 1,224 of JBFJWU010000137.1, forward strand.
CGACACCCCACAGGTTGATCTGCATTATCCATTTCCAGTCCTTTAGAGAAATATCACCGACCGTGCCGCCGACGGCGACGCCGGCGTTATTGACCAGCAGGTCCGTCCCACCCCAGAGGCGTGTCATCTGGCGTGTCGCGTTGAGAACATCGGCTGACTTTCCGACATCGCAGGAGATGAACTCGGCAATGGCACCTGCCTGCCGGGCCAGTTCGACTGTTTCCTGGCCCTGTTGCGGATCGATGTCGCCGATCAGCAGGCGGGCCCGCCGCCGAGCCAGTTGCAGCGCCAGTTCGCGACCCAGCCCGCTGCCGCCACCTGTAATAAATGTCCGGGGTTGCACCGGCAATTTCTGTTTCATTCCTGGCCTCCTGTGTGTCAGCCGATGTTCGCGAACTTGACATTATCCAATGTCACAGTCATGATAGAGACATTGACGCACGACGTCAATTCAGGATTTGCAATTTCTCAGGAGGCTCACGATGGGTAAATCAGTTACGGCATCCTTTCCGGTACGCAACGTTGAATTTGATATCGATGAATCAATTCCCAAATACTGGCATAACAATCGCCGCGCGGTCACGATTTTCTTCAACAACCTGTCGACGCTGTTTCCCGAAGGCGAGGAGTTCTTCATCAAGAGCCTGGTTGCCTATCGCTCGCAACTGGATGACGATCAGCTCAAGGCCGAGATCAAGGCTTTTACCGGCCAGGAAGGCATGCATACGCGGGAACACATTCGTTACAACAACATGCTCAAGGCGCAGGGATATGATGTCGATCGAATGGAGCGCAGCGTCAAGCGCCTGTTGGTGCGGGTCCATCGACGGTTGAGCAAGCGCGGGCAGTTGATGGTGAGTGCGGCCCTCGAGCACTGGACGGCCATGTTGGCGCACTATGTCCTGTCTGATGATTCGGTCCTGGAGGGTGCGCACCCGGTGATGGCCGGGATCTGGCGCTGGCACGCGGCCGAAGAGCAGGAGCACAAGGCCGTGACGTTCGATGTCTACGAACGGGTGGGCGGTAACTATCCGGAACGTGCTGTGATTTATACTGCGGCGTCCTTTGGCTTGTGGCTCAAGGTCTTCCAGCAGCAATTCGATATGATGCGGCAGGACGGAATCGCCTTTAACCTGCGGGAATGGGCCGACCTGGTGCGGTTCCTGTTCGTCGAACAGCGAATTGTCCAGCGATTGGGGCCGATTGTCCTGGAGTATTTTGATCCCGGATTTCACCCCTGGCATATCGAAGACAGCCACCTGTTGGAAAAGTGGAAACTGGATTACGAGACCAATCCGGTATACAAGAAACGTGTAAAGCAGCAACCCAAGGTTCGTATCGTCCCGGCACCGGCCTGATTGACACGAACAAGATAAAGGAAGAAATCCAATGGCAGACGAATACCTGGATGTTGTCGTTGTCGGAGCGGGAATTTCCGGCATCTGTGCCGGTTATCACCTGCTTAATGACTGTCCGGACAAGACGTTCGCGATCCTGGAAGCCCGCGATGTCATTGGCGGGACGTGGGACCTGTTTCGGTATCCCGGGATTCGCTCTGACTCGGATATGTTCACCCTGGGATTTCCGTTCCGGCCGTGGACAGACAGCAAGAGTATTGCAGATGGCGGTGATATTCTGCGCTATGTTCAGGATACTGCAGCCGAATTCGGGATCGACCAGAAGATCCGTTATCGCCACAAAGTGACGGGCGCTTCCTGGTCCAGCGAGGACGCCTGTTGGACGCTGTCGGTACGCAGTGGCCGCAAGACCAGCACAATTCGTTGCGGCTTTGTCATAATGTGCAGCGGATACTATCGCTACGATCGGGCCTACACGCCCGATTTCCCCGGCATTGACAAGTTCTCCGGTACGGTGATCCATCCGCAGTTCTGGCCCGAGGACCTGGACTATGCAGGTAAATCTGTGGTCGTGATCGGCAGTGGCGCAACAGCCATGACCCTGGTGCCAGCCATGTCCCGCGATGCCGGGCACGTCACCATGCTGCAGCGTTCGCCGACATACGTCGTATCGATGCCGGACCAGGATCCGGTTGCCGGCCTGCTGGGCAAATACCTGGACAAGGATACGACATTTCGGCTGGCACGCTGGAAAAATGTCCTGTCGCATATGTTTTTCTATGAACTGTCCCGTCGCCAGCCCGACCTGGTGAAACGCCTGATCAGGGCCGGGCTGCGGCAACAGTTGGGGCCGGATTTTGACATCGACCGGCATTTCACGCCCAGTTACAACCCGTGGGACCAGCGGGTCTGCCTGGTTCCCAATGCCGACCTGTTCCGGGCAATCCGCCGGGGCGATATATCGGTTGTCACGGATCATATCGAGCGATTTACCAAGACGGGCATCCGCCTGAGATCCGGTGAGCTCCTGAAGGCCGATATTGTTATTACAGCGACCGGATTGGAATTGCTGCCGGCCGGCGGGGTGACCCTGAATGTGGACGGAACGGCCCGCAAGATTGCGGACTCTATGTCCTATCGCGGTGTGATGCTCAGCGAGTTACCGAATTGTGCCAATGTCCTGGGCTACACAAACGCATCCTGGACACTGAAGGCAGACCTGTCGTGCGGATACATCTGCGAACTGTTGAATCATATGGACCGCAAAGGGTACGACGTCGTCACACCGGTCAATGATGACCCCGAAATCACCGATGTGCCGCTGTTGAACCTGGATGCCGGTTATATCCGGCGCCACCAGGACCAGTTTCCCCGCCAGGGGTCCCGTAAACCCTGGAAGTTGTACCAGAACTACCTGATGGACCTGGTGTCGCTAAAGCGCAATCGGTTTGACGATGGGGCGCTTCGGTTCAGCCGTCGCCCCGGCCAGCGCAGTCGGCAGCATCTTCGTGTTGTCGGCTGATGAAAGTCGCTGAATCGCTGCCGGATTCGGCTCCACCAGAGCAGATTTTTCTGCAGCAGCTGGCGCCGGCCTACCTTGCGGCAGCACCACACCCGTGCCCCCGGCGCGTTGCGGCCTGGCGCTATGCGGGCCTGGCACCTGCGATCAGTCGGCTGCATCGCAACGTGACCGGATTCAGGATACGCAAGGACGGGGGGCGTGGTGAGCGACTGGTCTGGCTGGAGGGCGGTATGCCCGGCGACGATGTCGTTCTGCTGCACGGATTCGGTTCATTCAAGGAAAACTGGATTCCGCTGTTGCCGTTTCTTCGCGGCCGACACCGGATTGTTGCCCTGGATCTGCCGGGCTGGGGGCAGAGCCACTTTGATCACCGACAGTCATACGGGCTGGATATTCAGATTGATCGCGTTGCAAACTGGATCGAACAGCACTTCACCAATCCTGTCCATCTGGTCGGCAGTTCGATGGGCGGTGGACTCGCTGGACTGCTGGCCGCCCGGTATCCGGAACAAGTCCGTTCGTTGACGCTAATGAACGCCATGGGAATGCCCGGTGCCAACGAGTCACCGTATATACGGGACCTGGCCAGGGGCGAAAACGGGCTGTTGCCGTTTCGGTCGGCGGATGTTGTCCGCATGATGAGACAGGTGGTTGCGCGGCGTTCGATTGCGACAGCTCTTGTGCCGGTTATGCACCGGGAATTGCTCAGCCGAAGACACGTTAACGCCCATTTGTTTCATCAATTGTTAACGGCGCCGCCCGATTTTTCGCTGGCGAATTTTGGCGACATTCGTCGACCGACCCTGGTGTTGTGGGGACGGCAGGACCGGGTTCTGGATGTCAGCAGTGCTGGCACGTTTGCCAGCCGGATCCCGCGCAGCCAGGTTCAAATCCTGAACGGCATCGGGCATCTGCCTATGGTCGAGGCACCACTGGCGACCGCGAGGATTCTGCACCGATTCTGGGCAGGCAGTTGACGCGGTTTATTTTCGATCGTCGGCGATGATTCGCACTGGCAATCCGCTGAATCGGAACATTGGCCCGATATCGACGATCCTGCAATCCGTAACCGGCGCTGCCGCCGTCGAATCCTTGATCCACATCCCGACCAGCATTCCGCACAATACGGCAACGACAAGACTCTGTTTCACCTGAACCTCCCTGTTCAATGGTACGGTTCTAAACCTACCATTGGCCGTGGCTTTTGTGCGATTCAGGTGCCTGTTTTGCGTGCCAGATGCCAGACGCTGGCCACAGCATCGACCTGGCCCTTCAGGCCGCCCTCGACATCGGACTGCTCCAGCAGGTGCATCTGATACTCGGTGGCGTAGTATTCGGTGACTTCGGCATTGGGCACGGAAAATGGCGGACCCGGCATCAACGCCTGATCGTACGCAAACGTAATCAGCAACTGGGGTGCCGCCTGCGAAAGCCGGACCAGATGCGCGGCATATCGGCGCCGTACATTCGGCGGCAGGGCGACCAATGCTGCCCGATCATAGATTGCATCAACCGGCCCCAGGATGTCACCAGTCAAGTCAAAAATGTCGCCGACAAAGATGTCGATATCGTCTGCGTAAAACCGTTTCACCGGACCGAGGTCCTCGATTCCGGGCGTCAGTCCTGATTCCGCAAAAAATTGTTCAACTGCCAGCGGGCTGAGCTCGGCGCCGGCGACGCGAACGCCGTGGCCAAGCAACCAGTGGATGTCCAGTGACTTGCCACACAGCGGTACAAATACGCGATCGCCAGCCGACAGCCCCAGGCATGAAAAATGAGCGACCAGCTTTGGGTTGGGGGTGTCCCGATGAAAACCGATCTGGTTGTCCTGCCAGCGCTGGTGCCAGAATTCCGGTTTCATAAAAAAGCTCCTTACTTTGCACCGCCAGGCGCGGATTGCGACAGCGGGTCTTCAAAAAGCAGGTTGTCCAAAGGGTAATAGGACAAGGTTGCAAAACAGACTAACGACACGACCATTACTGTAATCGCCAGAAACCGGCTGCCGGCTGTACCCGGAAAATTGAGAACGCGGATCGCCAGCAGTTCGCCGGTCAATATCGCGACGATGAAGATTCCAATATCCAATGCGAGCACATTTGATCCAGTGAATGCGAGATAGGTGTAGAACGCCACTGGAATCAAGATTGGCGGGACAAGCCAACGGATTGCCGTCGCCTCGAGCCAATTAGGCGGCCGCCCGGCCAAGCGGACGTGGATTGGAGTTGTCAGCACGGCTGGCCAGAATGCCATTTTCAGATGTTCCCACGTGCTTTCATTGGTGGCGGCGAAAAACGCAACGATTGCGTTTCGCCCACTCCAGTCCCAGGCAAAATGCAGGACGGACCCCAGTGACGAAACAGCGAATGCCATTAGCAACGCGACCGGTATTCGATTCGTTCCATTGCGCACACCGGTCATCATCGGGTAACCCGGGCAGCCCGGCAAACGCCGCGTGGACAGTCACGTAAAATTGCGACTATGCTGGTGGCTTAACCCGACACCCGTTTACAGAAAGGAAAGGTTTCTTAATGAAAATCAAAAACACGGGAATATTGGTATTGGCCATGGCGGTAATGACGGTCCAGGGCTGCGGCGATACACTGGCCGGGCTGGCCAGTGGCATCAAGGAACTGGGAATCGATGAACAGGCAACGATCCCGGACAGTGAAAAAGCGAATGAAACATTCGAGTCCGTCTTTCCCCAGGTACAGGATGCCGTCGGGCAGGCCTTGTCCCAGGGAATGTCTGCCGCCGGTGGAATGAAGCCCCAGCAGGCGGCTGGCAACCAAAGCTTTGACATTGACGAAACGATCAGCGAGGACGGCGCAACGATGACGGTCAAAGGGACCGTCAATATCAGCGCCACACCCGCCGGTGCCCTGTCCCAGGAGCAGGACCTGCGGGTCACGTGGAGCGGAATCAAGGCAACTGTCGACGGATCCGACCTGGACACATCCGGAAAGGTTGTTTTGTCCGGTTCGCTCGAGATCGGTACCGACCAGTCAATTACGGGAACGTTCGAACAGATTGGCCAGATTACCGTCGGTGGCGAAACATTCGGATTTGATATCGTCACCACGTTTTCCGGTACCAAAATTACGATCACCGGGACGATCAACGGCGAAACGACCGAAACGACGATCGACCTGGCGGAAGCGGGACAGAGTTCCGGGTCCGACGGCAGTTCCAACGGTACAACGGACACGACTGACGGTGATGACAGCAGCGTGACCAAAGTCACCCTGGGCGTTTACACGGACAACGGTGATGGCACCTACAACGATACCGGCAAAGACCTGGTGATCGAGGTCGGTGTCGAGTGCTTTACGTGGACCCGCACGGCGCAGGCCGATTCAACGGTATCCACCTCGCACGACCACTACAACGCAGCGGATGATTCGTCTTACGTGGATGGCGTGGTGACTTGGACCGAATACGGGCCGGAACATTCCCAGTCCGATATTGACGCGACGTGTGCCGCCGGTACCGGTGGGGCAACCAAGACCGCTGACAGTACCTCGTATACGCAGGACAAGAACTTTTACCTGAAGATCAAAAGCGTCGAGTAACGAATTGATCCAGATTGTGAGCTGAACGGGCCGGCAGGCATTTCGCTTGCCGGCCTTTTTTTTCCCTGAATACCGCAACGGGACGCGCAGTGTACCCTGCGCTGCCGGTCTCGAAAAACCTGTTGACGTAGTCCAGAAATGGTAGGCGGTGAGGGGATCGAACCCTCGACCCGCTGATTAAGAGTTCGTATCAGACGTTTTCCATCGGTGTCCATAGTTGCCCACAGGCGCGCATTCTATGGGCATTTAGCTCGATGCCATATTCCAGCACTGTGTACAGATTCCCAATGTTTTCCACCCTATTGGGTACAGTTAGGGTACAGAAACGACTAGTATAGGAATTAGTGCTGATAATTGGGGCGGACCACCAATATGCCTGTTTGTACGTACAAAAAGAAATTTTCGTTGGCCACATTTCCTAGGCGGCATTTTTTGGACCTTTTGGGGTCTGTATGGGCGTTGCTTTTTGCAGTGAGCTTTCAGGCTGGCTGCGCGACGATAACTACTGGAATAC
>JBFJWU010000138.1:0-8166 GCA_041623475.1 bacterium
CCGGCTTGAATGGGAACCGAAGGCTTCCGCCCATCCACCTGTTGCGTAAACGACGACGTTGCCCATTTCGGCAGTCAAGCGTTCAAGCATACCTTCGACAAGCGCCAGAAACCCCCAGAAAATTCCTGATTGCAGGCTTTCGACGGTTGTCCGGCCAATAATCTGTTCCGGTGGAGTCGGATCGATACGGGGCAATTTTGCCGTATTCCTGAACAATGCTTCTGTCGACACATGGATGCCAGGGCTAATGGCCCCGCCGAGGTAGCTTCCATCCGGCCCAACACAGTCAAATGTGATCGCAGTGCCAAAATCAACAACAATCAGCGCGTCCTGTGTCTGTTCATAAGCGGCCACGGCATTCACGATCCTGTCGGCACCAACTTCTTTTGGGTTTTCGTAACGTACTGCGATTCCTGTTCGAACGCCGGGCCCGACCACAAGTACCGGCACATCGGGAAGGAGTTCCCGACAGGCATCCTGAAACAGGTGCTCAAGCGGCGGCACGACAGAACAGATTACGATACCGGACACGGCGCTGATCCCAGATGTTTTCTGGTTAATCCACTGGTACAGGGTGATGCCCAGTTCGTCAGGAGTCCAGTCACGGCGACTGCTGAAACGCCCGTGTACGATCAGTTCGGTTCCGTCAAACAGGCCGCAAACGGTTTGCGTATTTCCGATGTCAACTGCCAGCAACATACGGCTATTGTTTGTCCCCACTCACGATCGGTTGGTCCTGAAGAATCAGTTCGCCGGCGCCGATCAACACAACACGGCCATCCTGTTGGCGCAGTTTCAGCTGGCCCAGGTGATTGATGCCTTCAATGTAACCCGTGAATTTTGGCGTTTCAACCCCTTGCACACTGCAAATTCGCGCTGTCGGGTGCAGTGCCCGGTTATACCGCTGAACAAAATCCTCCATATTGCCGCCGCGGATCAAGGCAAGTTCGTGGTTCAACTGGATCCACCAGTCGTGAATCAAAGTTGATGCGGGCAAGTCAGGATTCGCAACATGATCGGCAAGGCAAGTCGCAGATTCGGCGATTTCCGCTGGTGGTCCTTCAGCAGGCCAACGAATATTTACACCGGTCCCGACAATTACGCCAGCCGGTTGGTCGCCCTGCCAGATGCCTTCACAGAGTATTCCGGCAAGTTTCTTCAATCGGCTGTCAAGGATGTCGTTTGGCCATTTGAGGTGGATTTGAAGGTGATCTGCAAGCACTTGTTCGAGCGCGAGACCGGCGGCCAGTGAAACCAGATGAATTTGATCGGCGCTAAGTCCCGGGGCCACGAACGTAGACCACATTGCAGTCTTGCCAGTATCCAGCCACTGGCGTCCCAGGCGTCCCCGTCCGCCAGTCTGGCGACTGGCGACAATGGTCGTTCCGTGGGGCAGGTCCTGCAATTCCAGGCGGCGATGCAGTTCAGCCTGTGTGCTGTCCAGTTCCTCGAACTCTTGAATATGTAATTCCGGGACGATCATTGGATAATGTCCAGGCCAATGTCCAGTGGGGCCGCTGACAGGACGGTCTGGCTGGTGCTGATGTAAATGGTTCGCGGCGGTTCGGGGATAGAAGAAATAACGTCAAACCGGATACCGCCGCTGAATTCCAATGTAATATCGTCTGATATTGCGTTCCAGAATTTCGGCCAGTCCGCTATTATCTGGTTGTCGATCAGTAGATGAGTCGCGCCGGCGTCGATCGCCTGTTCAGCCGCATCGAGCGATTCCACTTCACAAATCAGGTATAAACCCGGGAATGCGTTTTTGGCGGCAATTACGGCCGCACCGACATTCTGGTGCATCGCCAGGTGGTTATCCTTGATCATGATCGCGGCGGCCAAATTATACCTGTGGTTGCATCCACCTCCGTCGGCTACGGCTCGTCGTTCCCAGGCACGCAGTCCCGGGTGGGTCTTGCGAGTATCCAGGATCCGGATCCGATCGGGAAGTTCAGATACCCAGCGACGAGTTTCAGTTGCGATCCCGCAAAGGATCTGCAGTCCATTCAATAACGTTCGTTCCAGCCCCAGCAAATGGCGGGCGTTGCCACCGATCGCAGCAATGGGCTGGCCTGTTGTGACAACCTCGCCGTTCTTGCAGTAGATTTCGGTTTCCAGATCCAGGTCAAGGGCCCGGATCAGCCCGGGCAACAACTCAATGGCAGTCAGAACGCCGTCATGTCTGAATCGCAGATGACCGGACATCCTGGCATCGGCCGAAATGGTTGCCAGGGACGTTGCGTCACCGGTTCCGATATCCGCGCGATATTCGTTGACAAACAGATCCAAAGTCGGATCGGATTCATTGACCAGTAATCCAATGGCCATCAGGTCCCGACGATACAGAATCGGCTGACCGACCTGCGGGGGGGCGAATGTCCAGCCAAGTCAGACAAAGCGTCGCAGCTCATCCAGGTGTGACATGGATTTGTCAACCAGGTCCTGCAATTCAGATTGTCGTGCGCGTTCCTTGGCAACCACTTCTGCCGGAGCCTTGTCGACGAATCCCTGATTGGATAATTTCCCATTTACCTTGCCCAGGTCAGCCTCTGCCGCCTTCAGCTGTTTCTCGACGCGTTCAAGTTCTGACTCAATGTCGACCAGGCCGTGAAGCGGAACCCAAATCTGGAATTCTGCGGACGAAACACGGGCTCCGTAGATTGTTGGATCCGGTTCCACCAGCAATTTGTCGACCTTGGCAAGGGACGTAAACAGTGGCAGCCATTCAGGGGATACCAGAGTTGAGTCTTCCGCCACATTCAGGGCGACGTCCAGTGGCTTGCCCGGTGGTAACCCGTTTTCCGCGCGAATGTTGCGAACGCTCCGAACCGATTGATAAAGAATATCGAATTCGGCGATCAGCCCATCGTCACCAGCAAATGCAGATCCGGATGGGAACGACTGCAAAGCAACCGGAGATTTGCCGGAACCCGGTAATGCGGCCGACAGTTCTTCCGTCAAGAAAGGCATCGCCGGGTGTGCAAGTCGCAGGAGTTCGCGAAACGCGTATACGAGCGTAGCGTGGGTTTCGCGGCGAAGCTCTTCGGATTCATCGGCCAGCGTCTTGCTTCCCTCGATGTACCAGTCACAAAAACGGTTCCAGGCCAGATCATAGACGGTCTGGGCGTAATCATTGAATGCAAAGTTTTCGAGCTGGTTGGATGCTTTGCCGGATGCGGCACGAATTTCAGCCCAGATCCAACGGTTAAACGGATGACTTGGCTCGACGGGAACGACTTCTTCATCACCGACTGTGCGCAACACGAATCGTCCGGCATTCCAAAGCTTGTTTGCAAAATGCCGATATCCTTCGATTCGGTTTGTATTTAGACGAATGTCTCGTCCCAAAGTTGTCATCGCTGTCAACGTAAATCGCAGAGCATCAGCGCCGTACTGGTCTATCAGCTCAAGGGGGTCGATAACATTACCCTTGGTCTTGCTCATCTTTTCGCCATCTTCGTCCCGAACAATGGCGTGCAGGACCACATTGGAAAATGGGACTTTACCTGTGAAATGGACACCCATCATCATCATCCGTGCAACCCAGAAAAAGAGGATATCGAACCCGGTGACAAGGGTCGAGGTCGGGTACCATTTGTCGAGTTCTGGCGTCTGGTCCGGCCAGCCCAGTGTGCTCATCGGCCACAAACCGCTGGAAAACCAGGTGTCCAGAACGTCCGTGTCCTGTTCATACAGGCCACGGCATTCCGGGCACGATTCAGGATCTTCGCGGTGGGCCTGCTGGTGGCCACATGATTGGCAGGTCCATACAGGGATTCTGTGACCCCACCAGATCTGCCTTGAGATACACCAATCGCGAATGTTTTCCAGCCATTGGCGAAAGACTTTTTCCCATTGGTCTGGCTGGAATTCAGTTTCTTTGTTGTCGACGCGTTCCAGTACGGCCTGTGCCAATGGTTCTGTTTTGACAAACCACTGGTCAGATAGAAATGGTTCGACGATTGTCTGGCACCGGTAACAGTGGCCAACCGCGTGTCGCAGCGTCTCGGTTTCTCCGCGAAGGCCTTTGGATCCCAGCAATTCCAGTACTTTCTTTCGAGCCGCAAACCTGTCAAGTCCCGACAGTTCCCCGAACCCGTCAACGATCGTCGCATTTTCGTCAAGAACTGAAATCAATGGAAGGTCGTGTCGGCTGCCGATTTCGTTGTCATTGAAATCGTGTCCCGGAGTGACTTTCAGCACGCCTGTCCCGTACTCCGGGTCTACGTGGTCATCGGCGATAACCGGGATTTCCCGATCAACAATCGGCAGTACCAAGGTTGTCCCGATCAGGTGTTTGTAACGATCATCATCGGGGTGCACGGCGACGGCTGTATCACCAAGCATTGTTTCTGGTCGTGTTGTGGCAACCGTCAATGTCATCGATCCGTCGGGAACGGGGTAATGCAGTTCGTATAATCCGCCGTCGATTTCTTCCATTTCGACTTCCAGGTCGCTCAGTGCCGTCTTGCAGGACGGGCACCAGTTGACCAGGTACGTTCCCCGATAAATTAAACCTTGTTCATACAGCTGCACGAAAGCCTCGCGCACCGCTCGACTGGAATGGACATCCATTGTGAACCGAAGTCGGTCCCAGTCACAGCTTGCGCCCAGACGTCGCAGTTGGCCGACGATCTGGTTGCCACTTTGCTCTTTCCAGCGCCAGACTTCTTCCAGAAATGCATCACGGCCGATTTCCAGTCGCTCTTTTCCCTGTTTTCGAAGATTGCGCTCGACAACCGTTTGCGTGGCGATCCCGGCGTGGTCGATACCGGGCTGCCACAGTACGGATTGACCGCGCATTCTGTGGTATCGAATCAAGACATCCTGGATAGTGCTGTTCAAGGCGTGCCCCATGTGCAGGGCACCTGTGACATTCGGTGGTGGCAGGATTATGCAGAATGGGTCGCCGGCTTCAATGCGGGCGACTGAATCGAACACACCTTGCTGATGCCAGGTGTCCAGCCAGGATGGCTCGATTTCAGAAGGTTCGTACGCGCCGTCAAGGACGCGGGTTCTATGATCCACGATCATTCCCCGGTAAGTGGGTCTGTCCAGGCCGGAAGCCAGGACAGACAGATGGTCGTCCAGTTGCCGCGTCAGGTAAGACGCGATCGAATACTTTCGAGAACTTTTTCCAGCGCATCGGCAACTGCACGGTCAACAGCCTGGGGCAGGACCTCGTTCAGGACTGCGTTAATCCTGGCTTCAATTTCAGCAGGGTCGACAACGCCACCCGGTTCAGATTCGTCTGGATCGGCCGTGGCCACTGGCGTGTCATCTGGATGCTGCTGATCGGCATCGATGAAGTCCTCAGGTACCCCATCCTCGATTACCGAATCGTTTGCTGCTATGACATCGGATTCGCCAACGGCGCTTTCCTGAACATCGTCGTCAGCTTCCATCGCAGCGAACTGGGCAAACACATCGTCGCCACCGGCCGCTGGATCTTCGACCGGGGCGGACTCTGGCTGGGGTTCGATCGACGGTTCAGCCGGGATGTCGTCAAAATCGGAGACAGGCTCGATTTCCTCTGCAGCTTCGTACTGTGCCGCTGGGACCGAATCTGACGATTCCAGCCCGAACGCATCGGACTGAGACTCGACAGGCTCTGTTTCGATGGATTCGACCGAGTCGACACCCGCAACGGGTTCCGGCTCGGAATCATATGACATCGGGTCGGCTGACGTTTCCGCAATCGGCCCGATATCGGATTCGTTGTTAACCGGTGCGTCGTCGAGCACGAGTTCACCTGAGTCGACGGTTCCGTCATAGCCGTCATCCGACTGGGATTCGGCGTATTCCGAATCTGCAACTGGCGGCGCCGCGCTGGTCACGTCATCGAGACCCTCGTCGTTAGCGGCAACAGACCCGCCAGGCATTTCGCTGTCACCAGGAATTCCTGCGCCAGGATCCGAAACAATGTCTGAATCGCCGAATTCGTGGGCGGTCGGTTCTGGCTCCGGCTCAAAGGACGCATCTGAGCCGTCGAAACTCTCGAAATCCTGACTGGCTGCGGGAGTCTCTTCAACCGGTTCTATTTCGTCCGCGGGTCCAAATTCTTCGAACGGTTCCAGATCTTCGACCGGCTCCAGATCCTCAACCGCTTCAAGATCTTCTACTGGCTCCGGGGCAATGCCTCCAGTGTCGAATTCGGGCTCGGCAGCAGGTGTGTCGGTAGCGAACTCGTCTGCGGGAGCCATCGAAATTTCTTCCGTCTGGTGCGCTTCCGGGGCAACCGGGGCCTGGGCACCCTGGTCATCGTTTCCTGCAAAGCTTTCGAATTCATCCATGTCCCAGTCCGAGCCAGCATCGGCGGGCTCAGGCGAAGCCTCTGGGCCAGGTTCGCCAAATGACGTTGCTGTTGCTGGCTCGAGGTCTTCAACGGACTCCAGGTCCTCGACTGGTTCCACGCCGGTCAGGTCGTCTTCGGGCAGCGACGTAACAGTCTGCAGATCGTCAATTGCGCTCGAAGGTGGGGCAGTTGCCTCCTCTGCCGATACGTCACCAAAGTCCATGGGGTCGGCAACAGCAGGAACTGCTTCTGCCTGCGGGGGCATCTCGGCGGGTTGCGGGTCCGATTCAATTGCAGAAGGTTCAGGAGTCGCGCCGGCGTCCGGTGCCTGTGCCGACTCAATCAGGGAATTGACTTTGTCGATCAAAGCCTGGCTTTCAAAAGGTTTGGTCAAATAGTCGTTGGCACCAACCTGGTTCGCTCGTTCTTCGTCAAAAACCTCATACGTTCCAGTCAGCAGGATCACGGGAATAGACTGTAACTCGGGAGTCGCGCGAATCTTTTCGCACAGGTCGTAGCCACTGAGGCCGGGCATATTGGTATCCGCTATGACAAGGTCCGGCGGGGAGGCGGCGGCCATCTGGAAGGCTTCGTCCCCGTTGTCCGCAGACTCAAGCTCGACATCCTCGTTAGCAAAAGTAAGGCCAATGACTTTCTGGATGGTGATGCTGTCATCAGCGACAAGGATCTTGCGGGTCATCGGATGCTCCTCCTGAGCCATTCCCAGTGCGGTCACAAACCGCAGTAAGATTGTGCCTTTCCAACCGTGCCAACACGATGATCCAGTTGCCGGACAGCGAAACTGGTGAAATCGTGCCTGCGGGCCGGGGAAAAGCGGTTTTCAGTGGGCCTAGTCTAACGCAGTTCTATCAAGCGTGTCAACCCTTTGCGGACTTTGCCGGGTGTCTGATTGCCACCAGATTGTTGAAGGAATGGCGGTCGTTTGATCCGGTATGATAACGGCCGTTGGCCAGGGGGTAATCGTGCCAGAACTTCCAGAGGTGGAAACAGTTGTCCGGGACCTGCGTGATCGCGGGTTGATTGGGCAGGTCCTGGTGAATTTGCGCGTGGTCGATGACCGACTGCGTTTGACCGCCGACGGGGATCTGAGCAGGTACGACGGTCAACGGCTGGTGAGCATTCGGCGGCGCGGCAAATTCATTATTTACGAGTTTGACAATGGTTACCTGGTTCAGCACCTGCGAATGACCGGCAAGATGGTCCCGTGGCTGGATGGAACGCCGGCGAGCATGCCAATTCGGTTTGTTGCCGAATTCGAAAATGGTGCCGTTGCATTTCACGATGTACGCCGTTTTGGAACCCTGGATGCCCCGACGGATATTGAAGACTGGGACGCGGCCAGGAATATGGCACCGGAAATGATCGGGGTCGACGACATTTCCCCGGCGCGCAGCCACTTTTTGACCCGGTTGCGTGCGACAGGGCGGCCGGTCAAGTCTGCCTTGCTGGATCAATCAATTGCCTGCGGGGTCGGGAATATTTATGCCGACGAAGGCTGTCACGCCGCGGGTATTCATCCCCGCAGAGCCGGCAACAGGATTTCGGAGCGTCGCGCGACCCGGCTGTTTGACGAGGTTAGAAACGTGATGCAGCAGGCGATCGACAAACGAGGGACGACAATGTCCGACTATTTTGATGTTAACGGCAACCCCGGAGTGTTTCGCAAGTACCTGAATGTGTACAAGCGGGCGGGACTGCCGTGTAAATCGTGTGGTCATGCGGAGATCCAGCGGATCGTCGTCGGTGGGCGCTCGACCCATTTTTGCGGGAGTTGTCAAAGATAGTGTTGAAACCGGCAAAACACGCGAATGTGTCGCTTGCGCACAGGCCTGGAATTACGCATCATA
>JBFJWU010000139.1:0-8162 GCA_041623475.1 bacterium
GGGAATGAATTTTTCCAACTGGAGAAAGCAGACCATTCAGAGGCGGCTGCAAAAACGAATGTTGCTCCAGGATTGCACCAGTATCGAAGAGTACATCCAACGAGTGAGGACGTCTGACGCAGAAGCCCAGGGATTGGCCGAGGATTTTCTGATCGGCGTTACCAACTTCTTCAGGGATCGGACAAAATGGCGGGTTGTCAAGGAAGTTTGCTGTCAGCAGATCTTCGGCGATCGGGGACGCAAGGAGCCTGCTCGATTCTGGGTTGCTGGATGCTCAACCGGTGAAGAAGCATACACTTTGGCCATGGTCATCGAAAACTACTTTCGTGACAACGAAATCCGCGCCGAATACAAGATCTTTGCAACTGACCTGAATAGCAAGGCAATTGAGTTTGCCGGCCGGGGAATATATTCGGATTCCGCCTGTGCTGACCTGTCAGCCGAAGAGCTTGACAACTATTTTGTCCGCGTCAAAGCGGGTTACCGAGTTTCTGAACAGATTCGGCAGCGCGTTGTATTTTCATCGCATGATCTGCTTGCGGATCCTCCGTTTATTGACCTGGACATGGCAACGTGCCGGAACCTGTTGATTTACCTGGAGCCACATGCCCAGCAGCACGTGATTGAAACCATGATGTTCGCGATCAGGACCGGCGGTTACCTGTATCTTGGCAGCAGTGAGTCCCCGGGCGAAGATATCAGCCACCTGGAACAGGTGGATGCAGGATCAAACCTGTACAAAGTAAAACAGCGTCTGCGTGGCTATTCCGCCCGTGGACGGCACATGCGCGTTGTCGAACGCAGTCGCCGTGCGGGGCGCGTCGTTACGGCGCCTGCAGTCGTTGGACGGTCTCATTATGACCAGATGATTCGCAGTAAATTCGCTCCGGCATGTGTCCTGGTGTCTCCTGACCTGAACATCGTATACAGCAATGGGCCGGTTAACCGGTTTTTGAACCATCCGGAAACGCCTGGTGATTCGAATCTGGCATTATTGACCAATGAAGACGCGGCCATGGTTTTTGCCGATGGGGTGCGGCGTGCTCAGGAAACGCAGAAAGCAGTCAGTTATCGGGGCGTCAAGTTTTCGCACCTCGGGAAACCGATGAATGTGAACCTTCGGTTTCACCCCGACACGGATGTTAACACGGCAGAAGAGCTGGTTTGGGTCGAGTTCAGCCGTGCCGCACGTCGGCGCAAGCCATCCAACGATGAAGTCATCGAGGCCGGGAACCTGGTCGATAACCAGCAGAACCAACTGTTGAAGCGAGAGCTGCGGGAGACTCGTTTGAAGCTGCAGACCACCCGGGAACAGCTAAGCAGCGCAAACGAGGAACTGCAGGCTTCGAACGAGGAACTGCAGGCGTCCAATGAGGAACTGCAGAGCACCAACGAGGAACTGCAGTCCGTGAATGAGGAACTGTACACGGTTAATACGGAGCTGGAGCAGAAGATTTCGCAGTTGAGCCAGGCTTCACAGGACATCGAACAACTGTTGAACGGCACCGGAATCGGCACAATACTGTTGGACGAACAGCTGAATGTAAGGCTGTTTACACCGGTCGTCACAAAGAATTTTTCGCTTCAGACCAGTGATATAGGGCGTCCCCTGAAAGACTTCGCTAATACGATCGGGGGACCGGTTGTTGCCGAGCAGGCAGACAAAGCCCTGGCATCAGGCAAGGATTTGGAGCGCGAAGTCAGTGACGGACGCGGAAACCATTATTTGTTGAGGCTTATGCCCCACAAACATAAAGATGGAAAAATTGCGGGTGCCATTATTACAATTACCGACGTCACGACAATCAAGAAACAACATCGGGATCTGGAACTGGCCAACCAGTACCTCGACAACTTCGTTGCAGCGGCGTCCCATGATTTGCGAGCGCCAGTGACTAATCTGGTCAGCCTGTTGAGTCTGTATGACGAAGCATCGTCAGACCAGGGACTGCAGGCCGATATCATTACTAAAACGACCGCAACGGTTGCCAAGCTCAAGGATATCCTGGACGGCTTTATCGAACTTGCTGAAGTCCAGCGAACAAATGACGGTTTCGATGATATTGTTGATTTGAACCAGGCCGCTGATGACGCGCTGGGCGAGGTCGATTTTTTCGAAAGGGATATCGAACTGGAGAAGTCACTGTCGGTGCCAACGATCAGGGGGAATGCATCACTGTGCCGCGTTGCACTTCGGAACCTCTTTTCGAATGCCGCAAAACACTCGCCAGGTGACGGTCCCGCCAAGATCGAGATCGGTACCGAAGTGGTAAATGATGCCATCAGGCTTTGGGTTCGCGACCACGGCAAGGGCATAGACCTGAACGAGCAGCCAGTGTCTGAATTGCTGCAACCATTCGTTACCGGAAATAATGATTCTGTTGCAGGGACTGGCATCGGCCTGCATCTGGTCAATTTGGTCGCAGAAAAAATGGGCGGATACGTAACATTGGACAGTCGGCCGAACTACGGCACGACCGTTTCGATGGCTTTTCCGGCTGTAACGGAGTCGTCGTCGGCCTAGAATGTTTACAAGAGTTAGTTCTCTGGCGATTCAGGAAGACCTAATGGTATGAATATTCTGCTAATCGATGATGATCAGGATCTCTGCTTCTTGTTCAAGGCATTCTGTAAGAAGGTGTCTGCCGATATTTCAGTCGAATGGCAGGACAACGGAGCCGCAGGGTGGGAGTATCTATCCAGCCGATTGTCATCCGACGACGAGATACCGGATGCGGTCGTAACCGATCTGAGTATGCCGCAATACGACGGATTCTGGTTCCTGGACAAGTGCGAGGGCGCCCTTGCAGCCAACCGGGCACGGCCGCAGGTATTTGTCCTGACCTCGTCCCTGCGTTCGATCGAGCGCGACAAGGTACTTGGCTACAAATGTGTTACTGAATGCCTGCTCAAACCGGTCTCGCGACAAACGATCGAAAACATCGTCCGCCAGATTCCTGGTTAACTTCCGAATACTGGCCGGGCTTCTGCCCGAGGCAAATGCCCCGGGATCAGTTCAACCGTTCGATGATCATGGCCATTCCCTGGCCACCGCCAACACACATGGACTCCAGCCCGAATGTCGCATCGCGATCCTGGAGATTGTGGATCAGGGTGGTCATGATCCGTGACCCCGTCATTCCAAACGGATGGCCCAGGGCGATGGCCCCGCCATTGACATTCAACTTTTCGAAGTCAATTCCCAGATTGCGTGCCGACGGGATGACCTGGGCGGCAAAGGCTTCGTTGATTTCGACCAGGTCGATGTCGCCGATGGTCATTCCGGCGCGTTTAAGCGCCTGTCGACAGGCTTCTTCGGGACCCATGCCCATGATTTCGGGGTTCAGGCCGGTGACACCGCTGGCGACCACACGTGCCAGGGGCGTTACGCCCAGTTCTTTGGCCCGGGCGTCACTCATGACCAGGACGGCGGCAGCGCCGTCATTCAGCGGGCAGGCGTTGCCGGCAGTAACGCGCCCGTCCGGGCGAAAGACCGGATCCAGTCCGGACAGTTTTTCGACGGTGGTGCCGGGGCGGGGACCGTCGTCGGCGTCGACTACCGTGCCATCGTCCAGAGTGATTGGGGTAATTTCGTCAGCGAAGTAACCGCGCTCGACTGCGGCGACCGCCTTTTGCTGGCTGGCTGCGGCAAATTCGTCCATGTCCGCACGGCTGACATTCTGGGCCTGGGCGACGTTTTCTGCGGTTTCGCCCATGGTGATGTAGATGTCCGGCAGTCCGTCCAGCGGTGCCCAGCCGGGCTGGCCGCCTTTCATACGCTCGGCGGTGCGGGCTTCGGCATCGGCAAATTTTGGATTGTGAGAGTCTTCCATTCCGTCGGCCCGCCCGTACTGGAACTGGCTGACGCATTCAACGCCGCCGGCAACAAACACATCGCCTTCGCCGGCCTTGATGGCGTGGGCGGCCATGCGGATTGTCTGCAGCGACGACGAACAATAGCGATTGACCGTGACACCGGGAACGTCCGGCAGGCCAGCCAGGACCGATGCAACGCGGGCGACGTTATAGCCCTGGCGTCCGGCCGGCTGTCCACAGCCCCAGATCACATCTTCGATCGTTGCGGGATCAACCCCGGGCGCCTTGGCCAGCAGGGCCTGGATGATGTCGGCCGACAGGTCGTCCGGACGTTTGCTCATCAGCGAGCCCTTGAAGGCACGGCCAATCGGGGAGCGAGCGGTAGCAACTATAACAGCTTCGGGCATACGTTTGGTCCTTTCGTCCTGGTACCAACTTGTCGTTCATCCGACAAAATAATTATATATAAAAAAAATTGAATATGTATGCCGGGCCAGGCGGCTTCAGTCGGCGCGTTGCAAGGGAAGCAACGTTTCAATCGTGAACAACAGGTCTTTCATTCGGGCTGGTTTTTCAATCAGGATGTCAGCGTAATTGCGCACGACCGAGTCAATCGCGGCCTGGTCGTCAGCGCTGATGACGACGACTGGCACATCTGCGTTGCCTGCGATACTGCGAAATTCACGCAGGATCGTCGTCCCGTCGATGACCGGCATATTGATATCCAGGAGGATCAGGTCAAAACGATTCTTTAACATTGCAACGCGGGTCTTGACGCCATCGGCACATTCGACGATGTTCAGGTCGATTGCCGGGTTCCGGGACCTAAGGCGATCCAGCCCCTCGGTAATCAGTGACCGTATGGCGTGGTCGTCGTCAGCCAGCAAGATGTTCAGTTCCCTGGGACTGTCCACCGGCTGGGGCTTATCGACAGCGTCGACGATCTGCTGGAGCCGGGAAAGACCATCGGTATTGTCTTTACTATCGGTCCAACCGACGCCAAACCCAAATTTTCCATCGCGAATCCCGTGGCGCTTGACATCGCCCGTCAGGCTGAATCGATTCGGAATACCCAGCAACGCAAACGTCAGGACGACCCGGGTACCCACCTCGGGCATGCGATCCGATTCGATGAAACAACCGCCCTGGCTGATATCGCGGGTTTGCACCGAAAATATGCTCTTGGTGCCGAATTTCTTCTGTTCGACCCGCGCAATGATCGGATAGCGGCGAAAATTTCGCCGTTCAACTGCCTGTGTCACATCAGCTGCCCGAAGTCAGGCCGCGGAACGGGCGACTTGGGAAATTGCGGCTGCCAGTCGGTCAACAGAAAGGTCCTTTTTGTCAATCAGTTCATCTGCGCCAAGTGACAGCGCCTCTAATCCCTTTGCGCTGTCAGCAATGCTGGAAATCACGATGTATCGTGTGTCGGGACTGATTTCCTTCATTTTCTTCAGGCAGGTCAGTCCGTCAACGCGCGGCATTTCAAGGTCCAGCGTAACGACGTCCGGTTGCCCGTTTTTAAGGAGCCAGATGGCCTCGTCGCCGTCCCTGGCGACGCCCGATACGATCACGTGTATGCTTTCCATTCGGCGAAATCCAGCTTTGATTGCGCTGCGAACGACGGGTGAGTCATCAACAATCAATACTTTGATTGAATCCATTCATTACCTGCTTTTATGACATTAGGTGCTCTGTCCGGTGCATCCCCTGAACCGGTCCTGCCAGTCATTACACAGTGTAGTTCTGCGGACTGTCAAATAGGCCTGCGGAATCGGGCCCGTTTCCGACACGAGCAGGCCCTACTGGCTGAACCCCATCCTGAGCATTGCGACCAGATCGGTCACCCCCGGGTCCACGCCCTGCTGAAAAATCAGTGTCGTCAACTGGCCACGATGGTGGGTCTGGTGGTTGAACATATGCTGGACGGCCCACCACAGCGGGTGCCCCTGTGCGGCCCCGTCGCTGCGGCTGTAAGTCACTGTTCTTTGTAGATCCTCGGGGGTACATCCGGCCACGAATTCGTTGATCAGTCGGTCGTAATCCTGCCGCACACGCTTGAATTCATCCCAGTCAGTGTATAACTCGTCGTCCAGGCCGCTGATTCGAAGTGGCCGCCCGGTCGCGTCTATCAACTGATATTTGTCATCGTCACCGGACATTCGCCGCAGCCAGAACGAGTCCGCCAGCAGGATATGATTCCAGGTGCCGTGGATGGACTTGAAAAACGCGCCAAGGTCCTGCCGGCGCGCCTGGTCAGACAATTGGTCGCAAGCGCGAACCAGATTGTCATTCATCCACTGGTTGTAGCGGGCGAACGCCTGGATCATATCGATGTCAACCGCCAGGGTTCAGTCCTCGTCTTCGCCGATGAACTGCGTCTCGCCCGACGCCAGGGCGGGTTTGACGACCTTGCCTGTCGCGTTGCGGGGCAGTGGCGTTACGCGGATCTCCCAGTGCGCCGGTATTTTGAAATCTGCCAGCGCATCGGCTACCCAGGCGTGCAAGTTGTGTTCATCCAGCGACGCACCCGTTTCCGGAACCACCCAGGCTTTGACTTCCTGCCCGAGTTCCGGGTGGTCGACGCCGGTGACTGCCGCTTCGGCGACCTCGGGGTGCTGGACAAGCCGTTGTTCGATTTCAGCCGGGTAGATGTTTTCGCCGCCGCGGATAATCAGGTCGCGCATTCGCGATGCCAGGAATAACCGTCCGTCGTCGATTCGACCGTAATCGCCGCTGCGCAGCCAGCGGCCGGGAAAGAATGCCTGTTCCGTGGCCTGTGGGTTGCGCCAGTACTCGAGCATCACCAGTGGACTGCGAATACAGACTTCGCCGTGTTCGCCGTCGGCGACGCCGTTTCCCCGGTCGTCGCGGATTTCGATGTCGACCAGCGGCAGCGGACGGCCAACGGATTTTGGATGGGCGGCCAGTTCCTTGCCAACATTCAGGGTCGCCAGCGACCCGCATTCGGTCAGGCCGTAGCCGACACCAAGCGTTGGACGGATATTCGGCATCAGTTGCCGGGCCCGGTCCTGCAATTCCGGGGGGATCACCGATCCGCCACCGCCAAGGGTGCGAATGGATGACAGATCCGTCTGTTCGGCTTCGGGGTGGTGCAGTAGTCGATGCAGCAATGTCTGCGTAAATCCCCAGGCCGTGACCTGCTCTGATTCAATCAGCCGCAGGGCGGCACCGGCATCAAAACGGCCGCTGAACCAGACTGAACGGGTCCCGGATGCCAGGCAGGTTACCGCTGCGTTATGTAATCCCGATACGTGGAACAGGGGGCTGGTAACCATGACGCAGTTCTCCGGGCTGTCGTCGTCGGGCGGGTAGGCCATCGCCAGCCGGGCACCGGAAAAGAAATTGCACATCATCAGGGCAATGATATTGCGATGGGTCTGGACCGCACCCTTTGACCGGCCGGTTGTGCCGCTGGTGTAAAGGATGACGGCCGGATCATCCTCGTTGATGTCAGCGGACGGCAATTCGCTGCCAAAGTAGGGGGCAATGCGGTCCTGGAATTCATCTTCAATGCTGATCACCGGGACGCTCAAGCCTTGACGCCCCAGGCGCTGCAGCCGTTTCTGGTCGGCGACGAGGACTTTTGGCGCGCTGTCCTGGAGCCCATAGATGATTTCCGGGCCCTTCCACCAGCCGTTCAGGCCGACGGCAATACCGCCCAGGCTGATGGTGGCCCAGAATGTCACAATCCATTCCGGACAGTTGGCGGCAAGGATGGCAACACGGTCGCCCGGGCCAACGCCAAAATCCTGCTGCAGCAGGTTTGCGGTTGCCGCAACCTGGGCACCCAGTTCTGCAAATGACAGGCGCCGTTCGGTTTGTCCATCGCTGAATACCAGGCAGGGCGCGTCGCCCATTGTGGTTGCGTTGTCAAAGATTTCGCGCAGGCTGCCGGGCCGGTCGGCGAATACCCGCATTGTTTCACCCAGGACCTGTTCCTCGACAACTTCAAAGGGGGCACCGGGGCCGGTGAGGATCTGTTCGGCTTCGACCAGTTCGGCCGGAATGTCCGCAGGACTCATCAGCTGTCCAGCCGGTCCCGTAGTTCGTATTTCAGGACTTTGCCAGTGGCGTTTGTCGGCAGTTCAGCCACGAATTCAATCCGACGTGGCACCTTGTAATTGGCCATATTGTCGCGGCACCAGGTGATCAACTGGTCACTGGTGAGCTCGGCTTCCTGCCGCAGGATTACGAACGCTGCGCCGACTTCGCCCATGCGCGGGTCGGGCATCCCGACAACGGCGGCCTGGGTGACATCCGGATGCTGCACGAGCAGTGTTTCAATCTCTGCCGGATACGCATTAAAGCCGCCGACTATGAAC
>JBFJWU010000140.1:0-8030 GCA_041623475.1 bacterium
GTCACGCCCACATTGCCCGCGTCATCGTAGGCGTAGGCGTTCAACGTATAATCAGTGTCCGCGCCATTCCAGGCCGACGATTCATTCCACGGATCAGTTCCAATCGCCGTAAACAGAAACTCGACCGCTGAACCGAAACCGCCGCCGTCCCAGTAGTTCAAGCCATCAAACAGGCTGACCTGTACGGCCGTAACGGCTCCTGCAGAATCCGAACTGTTACCCGTAATCGATCCCGGGAATGCATTGGCGACCGTCAGGTCGGGTGGCGCGACGATCGACACCGACGGTGGCGTCTGGTCCAGGGTGATAGTCGTAACCGCTGCAATACCTGTGTTGCCAATACCGTCACGATACGTAACGTATATGTCCTTGGGTCCTTCGCCACCCGTCACGGTCACCGTAGTCACCCCGGCGTGTGGCTTCCACTGGCCCTCGAACTGTACATCCCCGGTCACTCGAAACTCGGCCTCGGTCGCAGCAAAATTGGCATCCCACGATGACAGTTGGATTGTCGTCGCCAACGTACTCGTGTACCCCGCCGTAGCTGTCACATAACCCAGTGGACCGACCGAATCGACCGTAAAAATCAGGTTACTGTCCAGCCCTGACTCGGTAAATGCGCCGTCCATCGGTCGCACCGATACAAAATAATCCGCGTCCCCCTGGACAGGTACGACAAAGCTCCAGGTCTCGGTTGCTGGAATCGCATGATCGATTCCTGTGCCGGAGCCAAATCCGACCCCGTCAAACCACATGTTGCTGCCGCTTTGCTGGACCCGGTAGTTGATGAACCGGATGATTCCGCCGGTTCCATTACTGAGAGGGTCGTAAGCCAACCCGGACATCATCGGCGTCGGGTCAGAGGTGATTTCGCCCGGCGCTGGCGTCACAATCGTCGCGGGACTCGGGGGGGTCAGGTCAACCGACAGGACCGTCGACGTAATCGCTCCCCAGTTGCCCAGCTTGTCCGCCACCTGCAGCTCGAACAGGTGCGACCCCTCGGTCAGTCCTGATGCGTGGTAGTCCGTAGCATCAGCAACATCAGAGGTAGTGTCCCATGGCCCACCGTTCAGTCGAACCCGTACCATTCCCGCGTCGTTGCCAAAGCCGAGCACGAAAACCTGCTCTGTAACAGGCGAAAAATTGCGATCCGCGCCCTGCCCAGTGAAAAAGAATACGCTACCCGCGTCGCCAGCCGAAAAGTCAGCGGTAGGTGCTGCAACGACCAGGTCCCCCACGCCATCATCCACCCTGTCCGGAACCAGTTGCAGGCTGCTGCCAAATGCCGCCGACGAGGGCGGTCCATCCAGCTTGATATACAACGAACCGTCATCACCGTTCATCGCAAAGACCCGCCCGCTGTCCGTCGCTGAGAAATCATCCGATGGTGCGCCGAACAGGACTTCGGGGCCATCGCCACCAGTAATATCAAAGCCTCCGCCTATGGCTGTCCCAAACAGGTCACCAGCACCAGCGCCGTCCAGGCGGATCAACTGCCCACCGTTAATCCCGGACAGGACATAAAGGCTGCCACTATTCAATCCGTTGAAGTCCGAAAGCGCACCGACAGCAACTTCCGCGACGCCATCCAGGTCACCGTCCGTGATCACGTCAATCGCAATGGCAAACTGGTCATTGGCGCCTTCACCGTCAATCCGGTAAATCTGCGACGCATCGGTACCTGACATCACGTACAAACTGCCGCTCTGCATTCCGTTAAAATCGGTCTTCGGCGCACCAATGGCGAAATCGGGAACGCCGTCCCCGTTCATGTCCGGAAGGCCCTTGACAATTGTCCCCAGTTCGTCCAGGTTCGCGGCACCGGTGACCGTGTGAATGACAGAGCCGTCCACTCCTGACAGCACGTAGGCCGCCCCATTGTCGGTCAGACCAATATTTGCTGACGGCGCGCCAACAACAAAATCCGGAACATTGTCCAGATCGAGGTCATCAATAACTGAAATCGATGCTCCCAGAAGCGTGTCATCCGTAACACCGTCCTGACGATAAAGGATCGACCCATCGGTCCCTGACAATGCATAGACACTGCCACGGTTCATCAACGATCCAAAATCTGAATACGGTGCCCCGACAAGGATATCGGGCTGACCATCGCCGTTCAGGTCGTCAATCGCGGCAACGGCGCGGCCAAAATAGCCGTTTGCTGCCTCGGCGAGGATCTTGTGCAACAGGGTTCCGTCGGTACCCGAATGCACATATACCGCACCTGCAAAGGCACCAATCGTGTTTTCCTCGTCCGCACCAATAACGAAATCGGGAACATTGTCGCCATCGAAATCGTATTTCCGATCAATGGCGCTGCCAAAATTGTCGTTTACTGTCTCCCCGTCGAGGCGAAGGACCTCGGTAAAGGTGGTGACCCAACGCATAAAGGGTGTGAAAACCTGTGAGGGTTCCCCTGTCTGGTCCAGGTTGATCCAGCTGACCGCATTCGCAAAGTTGCCCGCCGCATCAAAGAAATCCACCGAAACCATTTTTGGCCCGTCGACCGATGACAGCGTGACCGTTGTTGTCGCTGTCAGTGCCTGGGCAAATCGGGAATCGTCAATGAACCCGGTGATATCAAAGGTAATTGCACCCGGCGCGGACAGGGCAACGGATATTGTTCTGGTAGATACGGCGTTGGCCCCACCCGCCAGCACAATAGAAACCGGACCGGGGGGCGTCGTATCCAGCGTGATCGTATCGCTGTAAATGACAGACATATTCCCCAGGCTGTCGCGATACTCGACGTTGATTGTCTTGGATCCGTCGCCTGCGGTCATCGTCACTGGTTGGTTGGTACTGTAAGGGACCCAGCCGGTCGGACCGACAATATCGCCTGTATAGCGAGCATCAATCGGACCATTTGAATCCGCGACACCGCTGGACTGGGCATTGACCAGTACCGTTGCCGCATATGGATAGCTGCCCTGGTTCGGAGTCGCAATCAGGCAGGTTATGCAGGTCGGCGGATCAAAATCGTACGTCACAATGACGTTGGTAACGGACTGGTTACCCAGCGCATCGGTTGCAATAGCCGTAATCGTATAATCCGTGGAAATTCCGGTGGCCTGAGTCAGGCCTGCATAGGACCAGTTGTCTGTCCCCGACACCGCAAGTGTCACCGCCGCAAACGTCCAGGACGCACCGTCGAAATACATGGCCCCGTCAAATACCTGGATGCCAACCGAGGTAGTACCGCTGGGCCAGCCACCCGGATCGACTGCGGTCCCATAGACCACGTCGAAACTGCCGTGGGTCGATAGATCAGATGGCGATGTAATCGCCGCAAGCGGGGCCGCCGTATCCAGCGCGACACCGGTTGCTGACAACGGTCCGATATTACCCAGACCATCACGATATGCCACATAAATGTTCTTGAGGGCGTCACCGACGGTCAGCGCCACGCTCGTGGTATTCGTCAAGGGGGACCACATTGGTGAACCGTCAACATCCCCCGTGACCTGAAACTCAATCGGAGTCGTCGGAAACGGAAAATCACTGGCACCCAGAAGGATCGAAACGGGTGTAACCGCCGAGAATGCTGCGGTTGCGGTCACAAAGCCTGTCGGCCCCTGGCTGTCTACGACAAACGTCACCGGAACCGACTGGCCGCTGTTGTTGTAGGCACCGTCCAGCGACACCACATGAACGGTATAACGACCGTCGCCGACGACCGGTGCACTGATCGACCACGGACCGGTAGACGGCGCGCCAAACTTGCCTGGCTCGGTAACAGCGTAGGACGCTCCGTCCCACCATAACGTGACATCGGTTTCCAGTGATGCCGACCAGCCGATGCCCTTGATAATGCCTCCGACCCCGTTGGAAATCGGATCGCTTGCCGTGCCGCTGATAACCAGGTCAGCCACAACATTTGTCACAAAACCGGGTGCCGGGAACGACACCCCGTCGACCTGTGGTGGTGTCAGGTCAATTCCCCACGTAAATGACGTGACCGGTCCCCAGTTGCCCAGCAGGTCAGCAACCTGGAAATCAACGGTATGGGTCCCTTCGGTCAGCGGACCAGTCTGGAAATCCTGTGCATCGGCAATGTCTGTCGTCGGCATCCACAGGCCGTTATCCAGGCGCACCTGCGCGATCGACACGTCAGACACCGGAAAATACAGCGGAAAACGCGCATCGGAAAACTGTGCAAAGACTCGTGGATCGCCAACAGGACTAAGGCTGAAAATCGCGCCAGCGTCTGTTCCGGCGCTGTCATCGTCTTGCGCGCCAACAATTACCTCTGCGAACCCATCACCGTTCAGGTCAACGTTTTGGCGAGCCAGCCAGGACCCCATTTTGGCCTCTGCAACAGTGCCATCGTATCGAAATAACTGGACCCCGGTTTGTCCGTCAAGCACATGCAAGCTGCCCGCGTTACTGCCATTGGTATTTGTACGCCGGGCTATCGTAACCACGTCAGGCGTACCATCAAAGTTAAGGTCTTCACCTACTTTAGCGTCGTAACCGAAATGAGCGTTTGCTTCCGGACCATCCACAGTCCAGTAAACACTGCGGTCAGATCCGGACAGAACTCGAACTTCGCCACGATCATCAACACCGTGTTTGACCAGCGGCAATAGTATGTCGTCGGTACCGTCACCGTTGACATCAGGAAAATTGATCGCCCGGACCCTGTTGCTGCCATATGTTTCCGATGCGGGCATGTCAATTCGTTCAATTATCGTTGAATCGATCCCGGAAATCACATACAAACTTCCGGAATCGACCGCCGAGAAATCAGTATTCCCGGAGAACGCCAGAATATCCTTGAACCCATCCAGATTGTAATCACCGCCACGGGCAACCCAGAACCCCAGGAAATCAGCAGTATTTGCAGCGGGATCGTTGTATTGCCTAATAAACGACCCGGTTTGACCCGAAAATGTCATGATTGCGCCGTGGGCGTTGGCGTGAAATCCGTGCGCAGTCGCAACCATATCGTCCACGCCATCGCTGTTAACATCTGGCAACGAGGCGACACTGTAACCAACGTTCGAGTTGTCGGCACCTGTCGGGTCGTCGCCCTGCACGATCAAGCCACCGGTTACCGCCGAATACGCGTAAACGCTGCCACGACCTGTCGGCGGGTCATCAGACAGGTATGACCCTGTGACGATGTCCCGGATCCCGTCACCGTCAAAATCACCGTTTGTATCAATATCCTTCCCAAAGAAACCACCAGACACATCCGGCCCTGTGATCCGCCAGATTTGTGACCGATCAACCCCGGACAGGACATAGACCGCCCCGCCCGGATTCGCTGAAACGATTGCATTCACTGCGCCTACGGCCAGGTCCCGGATACCGTCACCGTTGACATCGTCAACCACAGCAATACTTGAGCCCAGACCTTCACCAGTTACTCCGTTGATTCGCCAGTCCTCAGTAAGACCGGTTACAAACGTCATAAACGGATGCCGCTCGGAAACCACCGGACCCGTCTGGTCAAGTTCAACCGTATCTGTGACCGTCAGGACGTTGCCCGCCGCATCGTAGAACCGGACACTGATCGACTTTGTTCCCTCACCGGCAGTCAAGGTCAGGTTGACCTGGCTGGTAAACGGCTGGAACGCCAGCCCCCCCAGGCAATTGCAGGTGGAAATCTCGACAAAGGCCGCCTCTGGCGACCACAGATCAACCGCGACCGTGACATCCGACACAGCCGCCACCCCCGCCGCAATGGTTACCGCCCCCGCCGCAGGCGGTGCCGTGTCCAGGGTAATCAACTCATTGAACGGTCCGGATATGTTGCCGACCACATCCCGGTATTCGACAGACACGGTTTTTGCCCCGTCGCCAGTGGCAAGGGACACCGAGGTGGACGGCGAATAGGGAATCCAGGTACCGGCGATCCCGTCCGTAATGTTGCCAGTCAGGCGCATGTCAAGCGGTCCGTTGGGATCCGCCGCTTCCAGCGTTAACGGCACAGCGGCGTTGAAGTTCACAAATGGCCCTGTCGGCCAGTTCAACGTAATACACGTGGTGCAGGACGGTGGCGTACCATCGTGGGTAAATGTGATTGAGTCCTGGCTGACCAGGCCAACGGCATCATACGCGAACAGATCAACGTTATAGGTTGCGTCGCCCTCGCCCTCATTCGTCATGTCGAGGTACGTCCACGACGTGGTTCCGGAAACCGGATGGGTCAATGGACTGGCCGAAATAAATCCTCGCCCATCGAAATAGTTCGCACCATCAAAGATTCGAATGTATACACCGGCGATTCCCGAACCGGAATCGGACGAGAAACCGTAAATATCCGGCGTCCCGCCGATCAGCGCACCATTGGTCGGAAACGTGATCGATGCCGTGGGCAATCCCTGGTCCTGTAACATCGTCGTCGATGTAAAAGACAGGTTGCCCGCTGCATCCCAGGCCTTGGCCACAATCGTGAAATAGCCGGTCGCCGCAGAGGTTACCGAATCCAGGCTCCAGCTGCCGATGCCGACCGCAGCGTTGATCGTGTAGCCAGGATCGAATGTGAGTCCATTCCAGGTAAATCCTGTGGAATCGTCCGTAACGACGATGCCGACGGCCGTAACACCCGACGCAGAGATGCCGGGATCTGATGCCTGGCCTGAAATCGGGTCAGGTATTGTCTGCAGCAGAACGCCTGGTCCCGGTACGTCGATTTGTACCAGGGGAGCGGTCTGGTCCAGGTTGACGCTGGTCACAGCAGCGGCAACATTACCGGCTGCATCATAGAACTGGGCTGTAACGGCACGGGCCCCATCCCCGCTCTCCAGGCTGACTGGAATCGTCGCTGTCGGCAATGATACTGACGTCAATGGCGATCCAAGGAACTGTCCAGACACATTGGCTGTTACCGCACCCAACGCGGAAAGATCAAGCCCAACGGATGTCGTCGAAACCGGGTCGACGCCGCCTGCCAAGGTCAACGTCAGGGCATACGGTGGCATCGTGTCAATCGTCCAACTGGTCGCACCGGGTGTCGGGTCAACATTCCCGGCTGCATCGACTGCACGGACCTCAAAAGTGTGGGATCCATCAGCCAGGCCGGAAAAACTGAACGGACTGCTGCACGCGGCAAACGGCAGGTCGTCAATTCGGCATTGGAACGATCCGGCCTCGGTGCTGCTGAATTGAATCGAACCCGAGTCGATGCTCACCATTCCCGATGGCCCTGTTGACACCGTCGTGTCCGGGGGAACGGTATCGACGATCCAGTTGAAAACCACAGGACTTGCATCAAGATTTCCAGCCGGGTCGACGGCCAGGATCGTCAGGGAATGAGCCCCTTGTGCAAGACCATTCAAAGTCAATGGGCTGGTACAGGGTGTCGGCTCAGCTCCGTCCAATCCGCAGACAAACGTCGCCAAGTCGTCATCGGAACTGAACTCAAATGTGGCTGAGTCGGAGCCATTGATCGCTGCAGGAGAGGAATCCAATACGGTGTCTGGCGACACATTGTCCGAAAAGGCAGCGGGGATTGTCAGGAACACTTCAGTCAAATCACCCTCGATGACTGAAATAACCCCGCCAGTGACCTCCTGCCCGTTGGCAACGGCAACAAGTTGCGTCGTCAACGGGTCCAGATAACGGAGGGTCGTTCCAAATGCAGAATCCTGTGCAAACGTTCCCAGAACCTGCTGGCCGGCTCGTCGCAGGCTGAGCCACACTGGCCCCTCGTATCCATTTCGCTCCAGGTTTACCGTGACATCGCCGCCGCCAATATCCGCAGGAAGCACCTGCCGGGTAACGACAACATCCAGTTGACCAGAGTCGCCGACGACGGCCGTCCCGTTCAAGCCGCCATCTGATGAGAACGCCCAGATCTGGGCCCCGGCAACAGTAATATCCGGTACCGAGATCGAAAACTGGCCCTCGGTCCCGGTTTCTGTACCGATCAGGTCCGGGCCACCGGCACGATCCTCGTCCACAGCGCCGACCGCGAACCCGAGTTCCGGGTAGGCCAAAACCATCTTGGCAAATGAAACGGGGTCTCCGGACTCGTCGACGACCGTCCCCTCGACTTGCCTGGTGGGCAATGCCTGGGA
>JBFJWU010000141.1:0-8029 GCA_041623475.1 bacterium
CCGCGGCCGAAGACGAGCTGCTGGAAGAGCCGGTCGAGGAAGCCCTGGCCGAAGACGAACTGCTTGAGGAACCGGTCGAGGAAGCCCTGGCTGAAGACGAACTGCTTGAGGAACCGGTCGAGGAAGCCCTGGCCGAAGACGAACTGCTTGAGGAACCGGTCGAGGAAGCCCTGGCCGAAGACGAATTACCGTTGCTTGAAGATGAATCCGATGTCGTTGCGGCACCTCCGGTTGATGATGTCCTGGTAGAAGAGGAGTCCGACCTGGTCGCCGAGGAACCGGTTGACGAATTTGCGGATGAGCCAATTGATGAATTTGACGAACTGCCGGCAGATGACGAACTCTTGGTTGAGGAACCTGTCAGTGCGGCACCGGCGGCCGACTTTTCAGACGAGCCAATCGTCGAAGACGAATTGCCGCAGGAAGAAGAACTGATCGAAGAAGACGAGTTCATCGACGAGCCGATTATTGAGGAAAGCGACGAGGATCGCCTGGCAGCAGAAACACTGGATGGTATGGACAGCGCGGACATCGATGCCGCTGCCGCTGCGCCAGTCGACGACTATTATGTCGAGGAACCCGTCGAAGAAGTGCCTGTGGATGAACCCGTCGTACAGGCCAGTATGCTGGTCGACATTAACTGGGATACCAGCAGCGACAGGACCACAATCCGAATTGATGGCAACGGACCCATCGGTGACTACAACGCCTTTAAGCTGGAAGATCCGTCTCGGATCGTGCTCGATGTCTGGAACGTCGAATCGGCAATCGCCGGTGAGGAGTTCGCCATCAATTCAAACCAGGTCAGTTCCGTTCGCGTGGGCGATTACCCGGAAAAAGTACGGATCGTCTTCGATGTGCCGGGCGTATCGCCGCTGCCATTCGAAGCCAGCAAGGATGGATCGGTTCTGGAAATCCAGATTTCGGGAATGGCCCAGACCAGGGAATCCGAGCAGATCGCTGAACCTGTCGCCGAGCCAGAGCCGATTATCGAGGTGGCGACAGTCGCTGAGCCTTTGGCAGAGCCAGAGCCAGAGCCGGCACCGGCGCCCAAGGAAATCGAAGAATCGCTTCCCGCAACCCCCAAGAAACCTGCGGTCGGTGCTGCCGAATTCGAAATGCGAGTTCGCGAAACCAAAAAGACCGAAGTCAAGGAAGAGCAAAAACAATACGCTGGCCGAAAGATCAGCCTTGATTTCAAAGACGCGGATATTGACAGCGTTTTGCGCCTGATCGCTGAAATCAGCAACCTGAACATTATTACCGACCAGGAAGTTGGCGGGACGATCAGCATTCGCCTGGTCAATGTTCCCTGGGACCAGGCCCTGGATGTCATCCTCAATGCAAAGCAGCTGGGGATTCGCAAGCTGGGCAATATCGTCCGAATCGCGCCGGTTGCCAAGTTGTCGGCAGAAGACGAGCAACGCCTGAAGACAATGGAAGGGCAGGAACAGCTGCTGCCGTTGTTTATCCGGATCGTTCCGGTTAACTATGCCAGCGCTGGCCAGCTCAAGTCCCGGGTCGAGTCATTGCTGTCCAAGCGCGGCAAGGTTGAAGTTGACAGCCGGACGAATGTCTTGATTATCAAGGACATCGAACGCAACATCGAAGACGCTGTTGCCCTGTTGCGGAGTCTGGATACGCCCACACCCCAGGTCTTGATCGAAGCAAAGATTGTCGAAGCCAATACGACTTTTACACGGGACCTGGGTATCCAGTGGGGTTACGGACAGCAGTTCGCGCCATCATTTGGCAACGCGATCCTGCCGGGCAACGTTGGTGTCGCCGGCTCGTCGGCGGGCAACGTCGGCGTTCTGGACGGAGCGCCAAACTTTGCAGTTGACCTGCCTGCCGCCGCCGGTACAGGCGCTGGTGGTGCGTTGAGTTTCCTGTTTGGCAGCCTGGATAACAGCCTGGTCCTTGACCTGCGCCTGTCAGCAATGGAAGCAGCTGGAGAGGGCCGAATCATGTCAAGTCCGCGAATTACAACGCTGGACAACGAGCAGGCAAAAATCCAGCAGGGTATTTCGATTCCGTTCCAGACAGTCAGTGCCCAGGGGACGCAGACGCAGTTTGTCGATGCGGCCCTGGAACTGGAGGTTACACCGCATATCACGCCGGACCGCTCGATCCTTCTCGACTTCAAGATCTCGAAGAACGCGCCGGACCAGACATTTACGGCTGGCACCGGTGTACCATCGATCTCCAAGAAAGAAGCGGAAAGTCGAATGCTGATCGCGGACGGCGAGACAGCCGTAGTTGGCGGGATATACACGATTGACCAGGGTACGTCCCGGTCGATGGTGCCGTGGATCAGCAAGATTCCGGTTCTGGGCTGGTTCTTCAAGAAGAAATCGTTCCGGGACACCAAGACGGAGTTGCTGTTGTTTGTGACACCGCGAATCGTACAGCAGTAAGGGGCTTGTGAAATGAAAAACAATCTTAAAAAACTGCTGGCCGCAACGGCCGTGATCGTAATGGTAGCTGGCTGCGGTCGGCAGGAGTTCCTGAACGATTTCGAGGATGGCTACAAAGTCTATTTCGACCAGTTGGTTTACACAGATATTCGCGGTGCTGAAATCCAGGCATCGGGTGCAAGCACCATCGACCTGTTCAGTTGCCAGGGCGTCGGAGTTGGCGAGGGAGTCTTTAGCCGTGTTGTCGTTGAGGGTCTGGTGAATGTGGTCGTTGAAACACTACCCAGTCAGAGTTTCCCCAGCGGTGTCCAGTTGTGGATCACTGACTATACACTTTCCTATACGCCGCTCCCGAGTCCGCGGGACAATCTGCCAACGCTGGTCGCCCTTGACGATGTGATCGTGTCGTTTCCCGCAAGCCGAAGGAGTGGGCAGGTTTTTAACTTGAGTGAGTCCGGAACGCTGGAACAGGAGTTTCGCGTCGAGGTCTTTTCCGAGAAGAAACAATTGGAACTCGCAGACAACTTCATCGCCGCGTACGGAAGTGGCACCAGCCAGTTTGACAATGAAACAGGAATCTGGGCATACCCCGATTACCTGTTGACGTATACATTTTTCTTTCAGGATTCATACGGAAACCGCGGCAGCCACCAGGTTGAGTACAAATTAACCGTCGGCGAATATGCCGATGACGACGAGACCTGCGATGGCGACCAGTACCGGGACGCAGCTGGTAGCGTCGACACGGTTTTTGGCAATTAGATCAGATTGCCTCAAATACTGATCATCAATGGCCCCAACCTTAACCTGTTGGGTGCCCGGGAGCCGGAAACGTACGGCTCAACAACGCTGGCGGAGATCGAGGACGGTCTCCGCCAACGCTTTTCCGGTCGCTGTGAAATGGAATTTTTCCAGTCTAACCACGAAGGCGAGTTGATTGACCGCGTCCAGTCCGTCCTTGGTAACGACGACGTAATCGGTTTTGTTATGAATCCCGGCGGGTTTACGCACACCAGTGTGGCGCTCCGCGATGCAGTTGCAGCCGTCGACAAACCGTTCATCGAGGTGCATCTAAGTAATGTCTTCGCCCGGGAAGAATTCCGACACGTGTCGTATTTTTCTGATCTGGCCGCCGGGGTGATTTCCGGCCTCGGGCCTGCCGGTTACGGCGCGGCAGTTGACGTTCTGCTGGAGCGCGCCAGCGCCTGAGGCGGATCCGATCAATTTAGGCCTGGATCTTTGCCAACTTTCATGGGCAGGTGTACCCTGATGGCTCCCATGAACTTTGACTCAAGAATTAGCAGGGTGCGAGAACTGCTGGACGATGCCGGTATCGCGATGATACTGATTGCGTCAGCAGAGAATTGCCGCTATTTAACCGGATTCACCGGTTCGAACGGGCAGGTTCTGGTTTCGCGGGACACCGTTAGATTGCTGACTGACGGCCGCTATACGGCCCAGGCCAGCCAACAGGCAACCGCTGATGATATTGTTATCTACACATCCCTGGCGAAAGAACTTCCCCGACTGGTTTCGGAATATGCTGGCAGCGCGATCGGATTCGAAGCAGCGGCGTTTACGGTTTCGGAGTGGGGACGGTTGGCCACTGAAACCCACGGTACAGATTGGCTCCCGGTTGGAGATGCCCTGGAAAAGCTACGGGTATGCAAGGACCGGCACGAACTGGACTGCATAGCCAGGGCAGCTGCAATCGCCGAGCAGGCATTCCGGGACATTGAACCCGTGATCCAGGCAGGCAACAGCGAACGCGCAGTGGCCATGGAACTGGAATGGAAAATCCGACAGGCCGGCAGCGTGGCTGTGCCCTTTGATTTCATTGTCGCGTCGGGTTCTCGTTCGGCGTTACCGCACGGCGTTGCTACG
The DNA here is from genome assembly GCA_041623475.1 of bacterium. Classification (GTDB taxonomy): domain Bacteria; phylum J088; class J088; order J088; family J088; genus JBFJWU01. Next base: position 4,302 of record JBFJWU010000141.1, read on the forward strand.
GACGCGGTGATTCAGTCCGGAAAACCGCTAACACTTGATTTCGGTGCCGAGTTCGGCGGCTATTTCAGTGATATGACAATCAGCGGTTCAGTTGGCAGCTCGGATTCCTGGTTGCAGGAGATCATGGCAGTGCTGCAGGCCGCCCAGAAAGCGGCGATCGATGCCTGCAAACCCGGTGTATCATGTCGGGACGTTGATCACAGCGCCCGGAAAATCATAGCTGATGAGGGCTTTGGCGATGCCTTTTCCCACTCGCTTGGTCACGGCGTCGGACTCGCGGTACATGAGGCTCCCCGGCTGGCAGCAACGTCGGACGATATCCTGGCCGAAGGAATGGTCGTTACCATCGAGCCGGGAATATATGTCCCGGGAACAGGGGGTGCCCGCATCGAGGACATGGTGGTCATTACCGCTGACGGGTGCGAGTTGCTAACGTCGATTCCAAAGGAACATCGGACCTGGGGCGAACAATCTGATCCTGGCTGATCAAGGGACAAGGGAAGAATGGCAGACAAGAAAGACCAGTACAAAGATGCGGGAGTCGATATCGAAGCGGGCAACCAGTTCGTCGATGATATTCGGCCGCTGATCAAGGCTACGCGCCGCCAGGGTGTCTTGTCAGACATTGGCATGTTCGCCGGATTTTTTGCAGTTGACAAGGAAAAGTACAAAGATCCGGTACTGGTCAGCGCCTGCGACGGTGTTGGCACAAAACTGCTGCTGGCATCCGAGATGGACAAATACGATACGATCGGGATCGATCTGGTTGCCATGTGCGTAAACGATGTCCTGGTACACGGAGCCGAGCCACTGTTTTTCCTGGATTACCTCGCAGCAGGTGGACTTGCCGAAATCAATGGTTATGACCTGGTCAAGGGTGTTGCTGATGGTTGCAAGCAGGCGCGCGTAGCGTTGCTGGGTGGTGAAACCGCGGAAATGCCGGGACTTTACAGCAAGAAACACTTTGACATGTCAGGCTTCACGGTCGGCGCCGTCGAACGTGACAAGGTCATTGACGGGTCAGGGGTACGGGTGGGTTCCGAGATCGTCGGCATTGCGTCGAGCGGCTTGCATTCGAACGGATATTCCCTTGTCCGCCGGCTGCTGTTGGAGAAGGCCGGCTACAGCCTGGACCAGCATCTCGATGAACTGGAAGGCATCCTGGGTGAGGTACTGCTAACGCCTACCCGTATTTATGTCCGCAGCGTCCTGCAGGCGATTGATCGGGTCAATGTGGTGTCTGCCGCCCATATTACCGGCGGCGGGATTATCGAAAATGTACCCCGGTTGTTGCCGAAGTCTGCACGGGCAGTAATCAACCTTGACTCATGGCCCAAGCAGCCCATCTTTTCGTTGATACAGCACGCCGGCAAGATTCCCGACGAGGAAATGCTGCGCGTATTCAACTCGGGGATCGGATTTGTCCTGGTTGTGCCCGAAGGTGACGGCGACAACACAATCGAGGTGCTGACCGAACAAGGCGAACGGGCATGGGTGATTGGCAGCGTCGAGGCCAGGGAAGACGGTGATGATCCAGTCGTTATCAGCGGCGGTTGACCGGGCCTGGCCGGATTGCAGGTCCATTGCCGGGCGCAGCCTGACTTTTTGGGTCACAGGGCAGCATAAATGAACGTCGCAATTCTTGTTTCAGGTCGTGGGTCAAACATGGCTGCCTTGCTTCAGGCACACAGCAAGGGCGATCTGGCCGTCAACCCGGCGGTGGTGTTTTCCAACAAGCCCGAGGCGCCGGCACTGGCAACCGCCCGCGACTTCGGAATCCCGGTCGAATCGATTCACCACAAGACATTCAGCTCGCGGCAGGATTACGACCGTGCGGTTATCGACTGCTTGTCCCGGTACGACGTGCAGGGCGCGGTGCTCGCCGGGTATATGAGGATCGTAACGCCTGTTTTCCTGGATGCATTCCCGAAAGGTGTCGTCAATATCCACCCCAGCCTGCTGCCAAGCTTCAGGGGTGTTGACGGTGTCCAGCAGGCCTGGGACTACGGTGCCAAGGTCGTGGGCTGTACGGTGCATTTCGTCAATGCTGAAGTGGATGATGGCCCGATTATCGTCCAGAAGTCCATTGACGTGATGCCAGATGAAACAGCTGCAGCTCTTGGGTCTCGACTGCTCGACATTGAACACAAGGCAATTGTCGAGGGCGTTAATTTGTGGGGGGAGGGCCGTCTGTCCATTGTTGGCCGCAGGGTTGTCGTCGGGTCTGGTTAGGCGGTGTCCGACCACAAATACGATATCGGGCTTTATGGTGGAGGATGGACAACGGGGCTGATTGCCCTGGTCCTGGCGGCCAATGGACGCCGCGTCCTTGTTCTCCGGCCTGACGTTGATCCAGAGGGTCTGCCGCGCCCGTTCCCGCAGTTGTCCTGCCAGCCGTGGCAGGAATTGCTTCGCTATCTGCCGACAGGAGCCGACCGCGAAAGCTGGACATACGCGGGGGGGCGGGTCCACGATGTGTTTTCGCGCCGCGTCATTGCAAATGCCGACGTTTCCGAAACACTGGAGCCTGGACCCGGGCTGTTTTCCGCCGGAGTACCAGATACAGCGTGGGCCTGGGCCGAGCCGGTCCGGGGATATCGCGAATTCCTGAGCCAGGTGTGGGAACAGGTCGTCGCCGCTGGCGCCACCGTTGTCGCAGCGCCGCCGGGAATCCAACTGCAAGGCGGGATCGTTCGCGCAACGGTTGTACAACGAGTTGAAACCCAACCGAAAACGTGGCACCTGGTTTTTCCCGGGCAGGGTATGTATTCAGCAGGGCCGCGGTTCCCCGAATACATTCCGATTTGCGGCACAGAGGGTTCATTACAATGGTGGTCTGATATGTCCCAACGTGCGCTTTGGTCCTGCGGCGCTGCCGACGAGACCAGTATCAGGTGGTTGCCGGATTTGAAACGTACGGCGATTATTACCCGTGCCGCGGCCTGGGGAGTGGTGTCGGCGCGACGTTGCCGGGTCCACACCGTGCCCCCGGTTGCCGCCACACCACCTGATGACTGGGCAGAATGGATCTGGTCTGTAATCGCACAATGCGGCGGCAAAGATGCACGTTTGTCGTTGGCAAAATAGCCCGTTTTGTGTATAGTGGAAACCTCTTCAAAGGCCCGTTTTTGCGTTCGCGCCAACGGTAAGCCAGACATTTCGGGAGATTAGCTAAATGTCGAGTTTCGAGCTCGTACCATCTGCATACGCCCAGTCAGACGGGGCGCCGCCGGGCGGCACGCTTGGGGCATTCATGCCCATTATCCTGATGTTCATGGTGTTCTATTTCCTGTTGATCCGTCCGCAACAGAAAAAGGTCAAGGAACACCAGGAAATGGTCCAGTCGCTGGAACGTGGCGACGAAGTTGTGACCCAGGGCGGGATCCACGGCACAGTTGTCGGGTTGACCGAAAATGTAGCCACGATCGAGGTTGGCTCAGTATCCAAAGACGGTGGCAAATCAGCAAATAATACAGTCCGGATCAAAGTCGATCGTGAATCCATTGCCCGACGCAAGGGCGGCAAGGATGGAGCAGAAGATTGAACCCGCAGATTAGAGTCCGTATCGGGATGATCGTGGCCGCCGTTATTGCCGGCTTGCTTTTTATCGTCCCGACTGTCAGTGATGCACCTCCGGAATGGCTGGCCGCGATTACGCCAGAGTCCGGAGCGAAGCTGGGCCTTGATTTGCAGGGCGGTATGCATCTGGTGCTGTCCGTGGATGTCGA
>JBFJWU010000142.1:0-8010 GCA_041623475.1 bacterium
GGCCGCCCAGGGCAATAATCGTCACACCGCTGGCACCGGTCAGGGCAGTAAAGACGGCGCAGACCACCAGACTGACAATCGCCAGCCCGCCGGGCATCCAGCCAAACATGGACTGGGCGACGTCGACCAGACGTTCAGGGGTCTTGCTTTCGGCCATCAGGAATCCCGCCAGCGTGAACAACGGCAGGGCCGACAGGGCCGGAGCCTGGGCCAGGCGGGTAATTTCACCGACGATGATGGCAATTTCCTGACCCGAGAAATAGAATCCCGACAATCCACCGATACCGATCAGGACAAACAGTGGTGTGCCCAGCAGCGCCAGGACCGTTGAAGCCAGTACAATCAGCGCGGTCATGCTTCTGCTCCTGCTTCGTCGGTCATGATTTCGTCAAATTCTTTTTTGTCGATCAGTGGTGACTTGCTGGCATCGTGTTCGTCGTGTGGATCAAATTCGGCCCCGAATATTGCATCTGCCAGAAAGCGAATGCCGATCCACGCAAACGCCACGCAGATTGGCCAGGTCAGGGTGCCAACGGTCACGCCCAGGGTGGCGGTGTTTTCTTCGCCGACAAAACCGATGTAGTCGACGATCGCCTTGACAAAGACAAATGCGGTAGCGGCTGCCAGCAGGTCGACCGCACGGCGGATCCAACTACGAGGCTGGGCGGGGATGAGTTGGGCAAATGCGTCGATGGCAATGTGCTTGTGATGTCTGGTTGCGGGACCGGCGCCCCAGATCCCCAGCCACAGGACCAGATAACGGACCAGTTCGTCCGCCCAGATCCAGCCACCGCCAAACCAGCGGGCAACGACCTGGAAAAAGGCGATGCCGACCGTCAGTGACAACAGCGAGAGGACCGCGATGGTCTCTACCCACGACATCACTCGGTCGAGATGTTTCCAAATGGTTTTCAGCATTGATTTTGCCCGATCAAATCCCGATTAGTATGCAACTGCAATTAAAATATCTGGTCTTTTTTGGCTTTCAGGATCGACGCTTTCTTTTTAGCCATCGAGTTGACAAGCGCCAGTTCCGGAAATGAATCTGAGTCAAAGTTTTCGATGTAGGCAATCATTTCGTCAAAGATCTCTTCGCCAGTTTTGCCGCTGACCGGGTCTTCCAGGTCTTTAAGCATCCCGGCGTAGGCCTTGGCCATGTAGAAGTGAACGAGCAGCATCTTCTCGTCGCTGGCTGCGAACGCCTCTTCAAAGTACTTGCGACCCTTTTCCAGTCCGCCCCCTGCGATTGCCGGGATCATCGTGTAGTAGCTGCCAAAAAACAGCTCGGCGCTGCCGTAGAAGTATCCCGGAGACATGTCCTTGACTTTGCCCATCGCGGCGACAATTGCTGGTACGGCGAACAGGGCACGGGGGTTGGTCATGTTGACGTTCAGCCAGTTGCCCCAGCAGTTGCCCAGCGTGAACAACGCGTGGATGATCAGTTCGTCGTCGTCGGTAATGGCGTTGATGCCGTCCTGGATTGTTCCGCCTGCCTCAACGGTCTTGCGGTATTCCTTGCTGAGGCCGCTTAGCGCCAGTAACGCCAGCTCTTTGCCTTCCATGTAGTACTTGCTGGCCAATTTCGGATTTTCGTCTTCGACCCATCCCAGGGCATATCCGCACTTGCTTTCTGCAATCAGCATGGCCAGCTCTTCGTTCTTGGGAGCCAGCAGGTGCATCCCTTCCAGCTGCAACAGGGATGCGGGCATCGCCGCGCCCATAAAGTCCAGGTCGGTTTTTTCGAAGCCGACTGAAGCCAGATCCTTCATCGTCGGCACCATCATGCCGATGATCATCGACGTACATCCGGTCGATGCCAGCGACGTTGCTGCAATGATTGCGGCCAGCTTTTTCATTTAGTTACCCTTCCCGGTACGGTAGTCCGCCAGGTGCCCGATGACCTGGTCAAGAATTTCTTTTGAAAAATATTTTTCTGCCGCGCCGTCCCAGACAACGCGGGTTTTGGTCTTCATCTTTTCAAGTTCGGATTCAGGCCAGTTGACTTCCTGGATACCGAATTCCTTGAGCGCCGCTATCGTTTCCTGCTCGTCCTTGCGGGTCTGCAACGTGAACGGGCGGACCCATGTCTCGGCAGCATCGTTGAGGACGGCTACGAACTTGTCCCGCTTGGCAGCCGGCATCTTGTCAAGGACTTTTGCCGATGCGACCAGCCCGCCGGTCTCGTAACGGATCCGGATCGGATAGTAGTACTTGAACAGTGTATGCCACTGGAATGCGACAACTGGAACGGGAGCGACAAACGCCGTATCCAGCAGGCCGGTCTGCAGGCTGGTCAGGACCTCGGGTGCGCCGACCGGATGACCGGTAATGCCCAAGGCTTCTTTTTCAGGGATGTCCATCGGGTTGGCGTTCCACGTCCAGACCCGCTGGTTGGCAATGTCGTCTGCCGATTCGATCCGGTTCTTACTGTAGAGATCAAAAAAACCGGCATCGCTGATTCCGAACAGGATGTAACCGCGCTCGCGGGCTTTGGCCTGGAAAACCGGCAACATCTTCTTGAAAACGTAGTCCACCTCGTCATAGTTCTTGAACATGAACGGCATGGACATCACCATGATTTCCGGAACCAGCATGGACAGCCCGGTCACACTGACCCCGACAAACTGAATCTGACCGAACTTGAGCTTGCGGACCATATCCGGTTCATCGCCCATTACGCCACCGGAATAGACGACAAAGTCGACAGGAACCGGGGAGTTGCCTTCGATGTGTCCGAGGACGTCGTACATGTTGTCCATCCAGGACGTGCCATCCGGCGCCAGGGTCGCGATCTTGAATTTAATCGGTTCGTCGGCGGCGTTGGCGACCGGCGAAACCCCGACCATCAGCAGGGCCAGAACAGACAGTAGTTTCCGATGGCGCATCGTTTGCGGGCTCCAGACAAAGTACGGTTGAAATTAGTCGGGATCAACAGGGAAAAACCGTTCTACTCTAGCAACAAGCGGAATGTACCGTCAAATCACCTGCGTCTAAAGCAGCTGTGTATCGACGGTAGAATGCCTGTTCCGGGCGCCTTGTTTTACGCAGTCAAACGCCGTCCTATTTTCGCCAGAACGACGGGAAAAAGAGGACCAGCACGGTGAACAGCTCCAACCTGCCGAGGACCATGCACCACGCCAGCACCAGTTTGGTAACGGTACCAAGATGGGCGTAGTTTTCGGTTGGGCCAACCGAGCCTAAACCGGGGCCAATATTGCTGAGTGCCGAAATCGCAGCGGATGCGCCGGTCAGCAGGTCGGTCCCGTCCGCAGCCATGACAGCGGTTGCCAGGAAGGCCGTGAAAAAATAGAGCGCGCCGAACCCGAGAATGGACTGGATGACATCGTTGTTGACCGCCTTGCCGCTGAGTTTGAGAATGCGGATTCCGCGTGGATGGATCAGGCGAAACACCTGGTGCCCTGCGTGTTTGACCAACAGCAGGACCCGGGCGACTTTCATCCCGCCGCCAGTGCTGCCAGCCATCCCACCGACCAGCATCAGCCCCATGATCACGGCCTGGACAAACAATGGCCATTGTTCATAGTCAGCGGTCCCGAAGCCGGTCGATGTTGATATCGACACAACCTGGAACGCCGTGTGCTGAAATGCCAGGAGCGGACTGTCGTAGTCGGGCAGCAGGCAGGCCGTAATGACGACGATCGCGGTCAGGTTGATGCCGACGTACACCCGAAATTCTTCGCTGCGCGTCAATGACCGGAATTTGCCGCGAAACAGCAGGTAGTGCAGTGAAAAGTTGGTTCCGGCAAGGAACATGAACAACGTAATAACCCAATGGGTCCAGGGCGACTGCCATCCACCGACGCTCTGGTCGCTGGTCGAAAAGCCACCTGTAGCCATGGTTGTCAATCCGTGACAGAGGGCCTCGAACCAATTCATTTCACCGACCGCCAGCAGGATAACCAGGGCGGCGGTCAGGGCAAAGTAGACCTCCCACAACAGTTTGGCGGTGTCCTGGATCCTGGGTGTCAGGCGATCCTGGGTTGGACCGGGAACTTCGGCGCGGAACAGCTGCATTCCGCCGACGCCCAGCATCGGCAGGATCGCGAGCGTCAGGACGATAATTCCCATGCCGCCCAGCCATTGGGTCAGTGATCTCCAGAACAGCATGCTGGGCGTCAGGCGACTGATTTCCGGCAGGATTGTTGCACCTGTGGTCGTAAATCCAGAGACAGATTCAAACAGCGCATCGACAGCAGTCGGAATCTGGCCACTGATGATATAGGGCAGGGCGCCGAACAAACCGAATGCCATCCAGCCGAACGATACAATGGCGAACCCTTCGCGCAGACCGATCTCGTCCCGGGTCTTCAGTCCAAAATACAACGCGCCGCCGACGATGCCTGCCAGCGACGACGACAGCAGGAATGTGACTGCTGATCCGTCGCCAAAATACAGCGAGAAAGCGACTGGCAGCAGCAGTGCTACTGCCAGTGACAGCAGCAGTCCGCCGAGGACATGCAGGGTCAGCCTGGGGTTCATTTGGCGGCGAAAAAGTCCTCGACCATTGCAATCGCATCCGGTAACGCAAAAACAATGACGTGGTCATCCGTGCAAATCATGTCGTCACCACCGGGAATGATGACCTGTTCGCCCCGGACAATGGCGCCGATATTTGAACCAACAGGGACTTTCAGTGCACCCAGTGTTTTGCCCGCAATAGGCGCGGAATCGCTGACGTTGAATTCGAGTACTTCGGCATTGCACTGCTCGACCATCGCCATGGACAGGACATCGCCGCGACGGACGTGCTGCAGGATTGCACTTGCGGTTGCCATTCTGGGGCTGATGCAGGCATCGATTCCCAGGTTGGGTGCCAGGGCAACAAATTCCTGATGGTCAACCAGGGCGATGGCCCGGTGCGCGCCGTACCGTTTTGCCAGGATCCCGCACAGGATATTGGCCTGGTCGTCCTGGGTAACGGCAATGAAGGCCCCGGCTTTTTCAATGCCTTCGTTTCGCAGCGTTTCAACATCGGTGCCGTCGGTTTGCAGGACCAGTACGTTGTCCATCTCGCGAGCAAGCGCTTCGGTGTTCTTCGGATTTCGGTCGATGACCTTGACCTTGTATCCGCCTGCTGACAATCGGCGGGCCAGGCGGGTGCCAACGTCTCCGGCACCAAGGATAAAGATGTCGCGCGCTTCATCCTTGGCGAATCCAAACAGGTACTGTATCGCCGGCAGGTCCTTCTTGTGGCAGACGAAATAAACAATGTCGCCTACCTGGATGACATCGTCTCCGCGTGGAATCAGGGTCTGGTCTGCGCGAGCGATGGCAGTGACGACCAGCTTGTAGATTCCGCGCAGGGCACCAAGGTCGCGCATCGATACATCGGCCAGTTCGCTGCCGGCCGTAATCGGGTAGCCCAGGAAGACGACTCGTCCATCGGCAAACTCGCCGACATCAGTTGCTCCGGTATGGCTGACAATGTTGACAATTTCATCGGCGACAACGGATTCCGGATTGATCACCAGGTCGATGCCCAGTTTTGACGCGCTGAAACGGCCGCCGGCCTCGATAAAATGGCCGCTTTTGACCCTGGCGATTTTGCGGTGCACGTTGTATTCGTTGGCGACGATACAGGCCACCAGGTTGACTTCATCCTTGTCCGTGACGGCGATAAAGAGATCGGCATCGCGGATTCCTGCTTCCTCCAGGACCTCTTCGTTGGCGCCGTTACCGTGCAGAACCAGGGCATTGACCCGGTCGGCCAGCATTTCCTGGACGGAACCGTCAGATTCGATCAGGACAACATCGTGTCCCTCGCGCGATAGTCGGTCAGCAGTATTGAATCCAACCTGCCCTGCACCGACGATGATCACTTTCATGGATTATGCCTTTTCAGGGTGGCCTCGGAGCGCAGGGGTCAATCGCGTGGCACCTTGGTCGATGCCTTGATTTTATGCCCGCACACACGTCCAATGCAATGCGTGTTGCCCGGATAAGATGACATGACTATGAAAACCGACTTTGACTACATTGTGATCGGGTCCGGATTCGGCGGCTCAGTTTCTGCCTGCCGCCTGGCGGAAAAAGGTTATCGCGTCGCTGTCATCGAAATGGGGCGCCGCTACCGGGCCGAGGATTTTCCGCGGACAAACTGGAACCTGCGCAGATATTTCTGGGCTCCGCTGGTACGGTTCTTTGGATTTTTCCGAATGACCCTGTTTCGGCACGCGTTTGTGATCAGTGGCGTCGGTGTCGGTGGTGGGTCACTGGTCTATGCCAACACACTGCTGGTTCCGCCGGATCCGGTATGGGATGATCCTCGCTGGGCAGGGTTGGATGACTGGGCCAGGATCATGCCGGAGTATTACGACCTGGCAAGCCGCAACCTGGGTGTCGTTGAAAATCCATATATGGGCACGGCGGATCGCATGCTGAAAGATGCGGCAAAAGCGTATGGTGTCGAGGACACTCATTATCCGACCCGTGTCGCGGTTTACTTTGGTGAGCCAGGCGTGACTGCGCCCGATCCGTACTTTGACGGCCGGGGCCCCGCCCGCACGGGCTGCGTGCTGTGTGGCGGCTGTATGGTGGGATGCCGGCACGGGGCAAAAAACACACTGGACCGCAACTACCTGTATTTTGCCGAACAGGCCGGTGCGCAGATTATCCCCGAACACCGGGTGGTCGATGTTCGGCCAATCGGCGCAGCCGACGGCAGCCAGGGATATCGAGTGACCGCCAGGCGGTCCACCGGCTGGTTGGGTCGCCGGGAAGCCTGGACAACCAAAGGCGTCGTTTTTTCTGCCGGAGTCCTGGGAACGGTTCGGTTGTTGATGGACCTGAAACAACGGCAGTCGTTACCGAACCTCAGCGACCGCCTGGGTGACTTTGTGCGGACCAATTCTGAATCAATCATTGGTGTCCGCCTGGACGATCCGGATGTCGATGTGACGGATGGCATTGCCATCGGGTCCGGGATCCATATCGACCACGAAACACATATCGAAGCGGTCCGGTATCCGCGTGGCTCTGATGCCATGGGGGCGACGGCGACGATCATGACCGATGGCAGGCCCGGGCCGACAAGAATCCTGTCCTGGCTGGTCCAGGTTGTCCGGCACCCGATTCGATTCCTGCGGGCCGCAAATCCGGTCGGGTTTGCGCGCAGCACGATAATCCTGCTGGTCATGCAGACCGTGGATACGCACATCAAGATGCGACTGGTTCGCCGCAAACTATGGCCGTTTGGTCGAAAATTGCAAACAAGCGGACCGCCGATCCCGACTTTTATTCCGGCCGCCAATGATTTTGCCCGGACAATGGCCCGTACGCTGGGTGGAACGCCGTCGACCGCCGTCACCGAGATCTTTGCAAATGTCCCCACGACCGCCCATATCCTGGGTGGCGCTCCGATGGGACAGGATCGTGAAAACGGCGTGATCGATTCCTGCAACCAGATGTTCGGATACGAGAACATGTTCGTGTGTGATGGGTCAATGATCGGGGCCAACCTGGGCGTGAATCCCAGCCTGACGATTACGGCGTTGACCGAACGGGCCATGAGCCTGATTCCGCCAGCACAGGATGTCGCGTGACCAGGTTCGGTCAGGTTTTATTGTCAATTGTGTTGATCTGGGTTGCGGCGCCCGTTGATGCTGCTGTCGACCTGATCGAGTTGCCTGCCGAGGGCATCCAGCGGACAAAAACGTTCGTCCGTGAATTTGAAAAATGTTTCCCAGTCAAGCCCGGGCAGGTTATCGTCACCGGACACCGATCTGAAGAGCCAGTCGATTTCGATATCCATTACCACGAGACGGATTCGTCCGTTATGACACCCGTCGATCGACCTGGATTGGCGGCGCTGGATGTGAAATACGTCGCGGACAAAGGTCGCGACTATTGCATCATGTGGCGTGCCAAGAGCCGTCGACGGGTCGCAATCAATTTCTGGATCCAGGTCCGTGACGCGCCACCAGGGTCCGTTCGCGACCCGGATCAATAAACACCGGGGCTTGGGGTCAGCGGACGGCGACTGCTGTCGCC
>JBFJWU010000143.1:0-7993 GCA_041623475.1 bacterium
AAGCTGTCGCCCGGCAACTGATGGCAGTGATTGGTGCGTTCGCCGGGCTCGAAACGACGGCAGGTGCCCCGACTTGATGCACCGTGCGCGGGGCCGGGGCTAGGTCGTGGCGCTTGACGTGTCGACACGGCCCCTGGAGCGCACAGGCGTGGCCGACTTGATCGACTGGTCGAACGGGCTTTTTAATTGATAGAGCACGTTGTCTGCGTGGATCGGATCCATGATGTCCAGGCCAAAGTTGACCTTGCGGGGATCGTCGACGACAAGCGTCCCAAAAAGCCGATCCCAGAACGAGAAGATGTTACCGTAGTTCGTGTCGGTCCATGGCAGTTCGTCGTGATGGTGGAACTTGTGCATATTTGGTGTGATCAGGACCAGGCCAATTGTTCGGTCAACCCACATTGGATAGACGAAGTTTGCGTGGCTGGTATAGCCGAACAGCAATGTCGCCATGCGATAAAAGATGTAGTACGAGGCGGGGGCACCGCAGGCCAGCAGGGTCACCCCTGACAACACTTCGCGAACAACGTAGTCCACCGGATGGTGACGGGTCGCGGTAGTCGCATCAACGGCGGTGTCGCTGTGGTGGACGCGATGGAATCGGAACAGCAGCGGGATATTGTGCAGGCAGTAATGGGCAACGTATTGGGCCATCAGGTCGAGTAGAGCGAATGTCACCAGTAGCTCAGCCCATACCGGCCATTCGATCATGTGCAGCAGTCCGAATTGAGCCTCGCTGGTCCATAACGCGATAAATACGATGGCGGGGTGAAGCAGGACATTAATTGCTGACGACATCCCCAGATACACAAAATTGGTACCGGCGTGACGCCATTTCCGGTACGTGAAGTTTCGCAATGGAATGGCAAATTCAAGCGCCCAGCACAGGAACAGGACTGCGGTCAGCCAGAGCCCCTTTTGCCAGAGTTCAAGGCCGTCAAAAAATGCCAGGAATGTGTCCATCGTCGCCGCCTCCAAAAATAAATAGGAAATCGTAATTTCCTGAATAGGATAGGGTGGTTTCTGGAAACTGTCAAGCGACCGGATGACCACTGCTGAGGCGCCTCACATACAGATGTTGAGGACCCGGGTTCCGGTGCCACAGATAGTCCATTGGACGGCTCGTTTGATTTTCCGATATCATTTGATCAGCGACTTTAACCGATCGGTTGAAAATTGCCTGAATCCACGTCCCAGACAGAAATCGCGCCTGCGCCACCGGCTCCCCGTGCCAAAGTGCCCCCCGTGGTAGGAGTGATTCACGGCTTCTTCACAGATGTCCTGGGTACGCTGGAAAAACTGTACGAAGACAACGGGCCGGTTTTCCAGGCGACCAGCCTGGGGTTGAATATTCACTTCCTGCTGGGGGCGGACGCTGTCGAGACGGTCCTGATGAACCGGGAGGGGGTCTTTTCCAGCAAGCTGGGCTGGCAGCCTTTTATCGATCAGGTGTTCCCCGGCGCGATCATGGCAATGGATGGTGACGAGCACCGATACCAGCGCCGCATCATGCAAAGCGCCTTTGGCAAAGATGAGTTGCGGAACTACCTGGTCGAAATGAATCCGACCATCGATGCCGGTTTGGACCAATGGGCGGGGCATGCCGTTGATGGACAGCTGAAAATCTTTCCGGCGATCAAGAAGCTGACCCTGGATATCGCCACATCGGCATTTGTCGGTGTCGAAATCAACAGAAAGTCGGATGCAATGAACGACGCATTTGTTGATGCGGTAGAAGCGGCCCTGGCGTTAATTCGCTGGCCGATTCCGCCGTTCAAGATGTGGCGCGGGGTACGTGGCCGCAAGCTGTTGTTGCGGGAATACGGCGACTTGCTGCCCGCCAAAAAACGGGAGCGTCTGCCAGACCTGTTCAGCCAGCTGTGCCACGCCACGTCGGAAGACGGCGAACAGTATACGGATGCCGAAATCGTCGATCACATGATTTTTCTGATGATGGCTGCCCACGATACGTCTACGAGCACGTTGAACACCATGATTTTCAACCTGGCCCGATACCCTGAGTGGCAGGATCGACTGCGCGAAGATGCAGTCGCCATCGGCAAGCCGATGCTGGAGTACGACGACCTGAAGCAGACCGAGCGAACAACCTGGGTAATGAAGGAGTCCCTGCGAATGATTCCACCCCTGACCTCGATGCCGAGGATGGCCGTTCGTGATTTTGAGGTTTCGGGGTATCGTATTCCCAAGGATTCGCTGATCGGAATTTATCCCATCCACACCCACCATATGCCTGAATATTGGACCAACCCGCACAAATTTGATCCTGAACGATTTTCTGATGAACGGCGAGAGGACCTGTCCCACAAGTACGCGTGGACACCGTTTGGTGGGGGAATGCACAAGTGTATTGGCCAGCACTTCGGGCAGATGGAGATCCGGGCTGTCATGCATCAACTGTTGTTAAAGTATCGCTGGACCGTCCCCGAAGGGTACGAACTGCCGTACCAGATGGTTCCAATCGCCAAGCCCAAAGACGGCTTGCCGGTAACGATTGAATCGATCTAGGAAGACCAGTTTGTTCGGAAAATCCAGCACGCGTCCGGACCGGGCCAACTCACAAATTCCCGATGAGATCGCCCGCGCTATTCGCTGGATTCCGCGTTTTTCCCTGCGCCCTTCCATGTTGCGAGTTGCCCGACCACTGATTTCAGCGTTGGTCCCGCGGGCCAACCTGCACGATGTCGAGGTTCTCGAAATTGCTGAAGACGGGATTCGGATGCGGATCCTGAGGCCGGCAGGGCGGCCGGCACAGGGCCTGATGATGTGGATCCACGGCGGTGGATTGATCGTCGGCAGACCGTCAGACAATGACGGCCGGTGCGCGGACATGGTGCGCGCCCTTGGGGTTGCCATTGTCCTCCCATATTACCGCCTGGCGCCGGAGCATCCATTCCCGGCCGGCCTTGATGACTGTATCCACGTGTGGGACTGGTTGCAGGTCAACCATGGCAGAACAGGCGTGCCAAGCCCGACCGCAGCTATCGGTGGCGAAAGCGCGGGGGGCGGGCTGGCTGCGGCGGTTTCGCAAAAGCTGAGGGATCGCGGTGGACAACAACCGGTTTGCCAGAACCTGGTTTACCCGATGCTGGACGATCGGACCGCTGCCCGACGACAGCTGGACAAGGATCGTCATTTGGTCTGGAATAATCGCAGCAACTGTACCGGTTGGTCGAGCTATCTGGGGAACGCCCCGGGAGCAGCGTCTACGCTACCGTATTCAGTGCCGGCCCGGTGCGCTGACCTGGCCGGATTGCCGCCAGCATGGATCGGCGTCGGCGATCAGGACTTGTTCTGGGAAGAGGACCGGGAATATGCTCGCCGCCTGAACGAGGCCGGGGTTGAATGCGAACTGCACGAAGTCAACGGTGGGTATCACGGATTTGACATCCTGGCCTACGGGTCCAGCCTGGCGGAATTGTTTCGGCAGCGTCAATTCGCTTTCCTGGCCCGCCATCTGAGAATTGAGTTCGAGGCGAATTAGCAAGTAATTTTTCTGTAGATTCAGAGCATACTGACCGGACGTGCAATGGGCAATGCGGTTCTGACACAATATCGGAATGCTGCCCGTTTCCGATTCGCTGTCGCTGCCACAGATGTCTGCCTGTCCTCGACGCCTGTGTGCATATGTCAGGACTGTCCGGAGACGTCATTGACCAAGACGTTGCCTGCTGCGTCCCTGCTGGATCCTGGGCCCTTGGACGAGAATTTCGAGCATCGTCGGTGACTAAGACACCGGCCCCCGAATATTCTCTTCGAAACAACCCCGAGGTCCGTCGTCTGACGGAGCTGGTCAGGCGAATGTCAGCAGGATTAGCCGTTATTACGCTGGGACTGGCCGGGGCACGGGCCCTCGAGACCGGAGCCATCGACAGCCTGGTAACCATCCTTGTCATAACAGGAATTGCATTGGTTGGCCTGCGAATTCTTGCCGGGGCCATCCTGCCCGCCGCAGTTTGTGGTGGACTTGTGCCGGCGTTAGGGTTGGCGGCATTGACTTCGATGGCATTTTTCGAGAACGGGATCCAGTCCGAGGCCATCGTCTGGATTCCCTTCGCGCCCCTGTTGGCTGCAATCGTGGCAGGCGCTGCCGGAGCAATAGCCTATGGTGTCGCGTCGATAGTCGTCCTGGGAATTATTTACTATTCAACGAGCGAAGCCCTGTTGCAGCAGATTATTACGCTGGGACTGAAACCCCAGTTGATGTTTGCGGCTGCCATCGGTGCGACAATTTTTGGGGCTATTATCGGGTACCTGTTTGAATCAGGACGAAAGGTCACTCAATATCGAATTGAGGATGTCATTCACAGGCAGCGCCAGATTCTGGAGCGGCTTCCGGATCTAATGCTGATAGTCCGGGAGGACGGGGAAATCCTGGAGCAGATTGATCCCCTTGACCATAACAGCTGGATGCGGTCGTGGGCGAAAGCGGCCGCCAGTTTGCATTCGCTGACAGGATTGGCCGCGGGGGCGATCGAGTCGTTGGTCGAATCGATTACAAAAGGTGTTGGGGCTGGAATGCACAGGCTTTCGGTGCAAGTTGGTAATCAGGCACGGCAGGTCGATGTCCACATAATGGAACTTGACGGGGAACGTTGGTTGGTAGCAATCAGGGATTTGACAGAACAACTCAAGGCCGAGCGAATGCGAGAAGAATTTGTTGCCGTGGTTAGCCACGAGTTAAGAACCCCGCTCACTTCGATACGAGGCGCGTTGGGAATGCTGGCGAACGAGAATGTCCGAATGTCAAAAACCGAGACCGACACATTGGTCAGTGCTGCCGAGCGAAACTCAATTGCCCTGCAGACCATTGTCGATGACCTTCTGGATTTCCAGAAGCTTAGCCTTGGGCAGATGGCGATTTCTATTCAATCCGTATCCTTGCCGCCGTTTCTGTCAGACGTGAAGCAACAGTTCGGATTGTTGTCGAAATCCAGAAATGTCGACATTGAAGTTGTGTGCGCAGAAGGTCTGGTTTTAGATGCCGATCCCGAGCGTCTTTCGCAGTTGGTTGGCAATCTCGTTTCAAACGCGATCAAGTTCTCGCCTGCGGACAGTACGGTTCGGATTATGGCGACAAGTGGTCCAGATATCGTCACGATTGCCGTGTCCGACATGGGGCCTGGAATCCCCGACGACCAGAAGGATCTTGTGTTTAACAAGTTTTTCCAGTTAGCTGGCCACGAAACCAGAGGCAATTCAGGGACCGGCCTGGGATTGGCCATCGTGCAACAGATTGCTTTGCTTCATGGTGGGGCGGTGCGAGCCGAGGATGCCAATAACGTGGGCAGCCAATTCGTCGTTGAATTGCCGAAATCGGCGGCCTGATCATTGTCAATTGTCGTTTTCGGACCAGGTTTGTCGCCGTTCCGTGACCGCACGTTGTCTGGCGGTCAGGATGCCTTTGACTGTCGCGAGCCTGTGACGGGTAATGCTTTAAGGTGTATTAACATTGCGTTCCGGAGCGCGAGAGTCGTTGCGGCCGGCTTCCGCTGCGGGTAAGGAAAACCATAACAATCCGTAGCCCATCAGGGCCGCAATTAGTGATCCGCCGAGAATGCCGATGCGGTTGTCTACACCCAACGCACCGCCCGACTGACCGAATGCCAGGGAGGAAATGAACAGGCTCATCGTAAACCCGACTCCGCACAGGACGGAAACGCCATAAATATCGCGCCAGCCGGTTCGGTCCGGCAATTTTGCAAACCCCAGTTTCACTGTGATCGCAACCAGGCTCATAATCCCGACCTGGTTCCCCAGAATCAGCCCGAGTGTGATCCCGAGCGGCACTGGATGCATCAACATTTCCAGCGTCATCGTCTCAAAAGAGATCCCCGCGTTGGCAAAGGCAAAAATGGGCAGGATTGCAAATGCAACACTGGGGTGAAGGTCGTGTTCCAGCTGCTTGAGCGGGGACCGGCCATCTGCTGTCACGATTGGAATCGCAAACGCGGCCAGTACGCCGGCCAGAGTCGCGTGGACACCGGATTTCAGCATCGATACCCACAGGATCATCCCGACAAAGAAATAGGCGGCGATACTGGCGATACCGCGCCTGTTCATGAGGAACAGCCCAAGACCAGCCAGGGCCGCAACACCAAGGGCTGCCAGTGACAGATTAGAGGTGTAAAAGAGGGCGATAACTAGGATCGCGCCAAGGTCATCAAAGATCGCCAGCGTCAGCAGGAAAACCTTGAGTCCCCGGGGGACTCGATCCCCCAGCAGCGACAGGATTCCCAGCGCAAAGGCAATATCAGTTGCAACCGGAATCGCCCACCCGGACATGGCGACGGGATCTCCGTGGTTCATCCAGGTGTAGATAAGTGCCGGAACGGCCATTCCACCGACTGCGCCAACTGCTGGAAGGACCACCTGGGATGGCGATGACAACTCGCCTTCAAGGATCTCACGTTTGATTTCGAGGCCGACAAGAAAGAAAAACACAGCCATCAGACCATCGTTGATCCAGAGCAACAACGGTTTGTCGATTGCAAAGGTACCGATCCGTACCTCGGCGTGGGTTGTCAGCAAAGCGTCGTACCATTCAGACCATGGCGAGTTGGCTGCGACAAGCGCCAGCAGCGTCGCACCGATCAGGACGATGCCGCCAGCGGCTTCCCAGTCCATGAATTCCCGGCAGTAGTCAATAAAACTGCGCTGTTCGCTGTTCTCGTTCACGTTCTAATCCCCTCGTTCAATTCAATTCAATTCGTTTCGTTAGTCAGGCTGCTTGCCTGCTGTCGACGGTTTGAGTCCCGGCAATCACTTCAGCTGTCCAGACCAGTTGATCCGGGTTCAGTCGGCTGTCAAGCAGCACCAATGGGCCATCCTGAAGCAGTTCGACCAGTACATAAAGCGGGGTTTGCGGGGCAACCGAACGAACGGGTACCAGGAACTCATCGAAGCTCGTCCCGGACATCATTGGGGCAGCGATCAAATCCTGAACCCGGACGATCGCAGTGACATACGATCCGCTGGTATCAAACACCGGCACGATCGAAGTGCCATAGTGTGCGGCCAGCGCACCGTTTCTGCTGTCCGGCAGGCCAATTCGCGGGGCCGATTCGTTCCGAACCTTTACCGATGCCAGCGTTGTTGTCGCCATCCAGTCGATCAGCGCGTTCTTTGCCTGGGCCACAATATGCTCCTTTCGGTTCCGTTGCCGTCAAATCTTGTGGCTGGTCGCAGCCGAAAGGCGCAGAGACCAGATCAGATCGGACGGTCGCAGTTTCAGGTTTCTGGTCAACGGCCGCAAATGGCCGGATGTCTCTATCGCTACTGGCAGCGACACCCCGGGCAGGACAGTTGCAATATCAGTCGACTCCGGTCCGCCGACGACAAACTCGTTCAATTCTGTTGACACTGGTTCGTCACCAGAACCCAGGGCCTTGATCGAATCGATGTCTGTGGCCAGGGCCTTCAGCTTCAGGCGGTCAAAGTCGTGTTCGAATGCGCCACTTGTTGTCTCTGACCACGGCACGTAGATATCGGCAATTCCAAATTCGCGGCGGGCAAATCCGGATACGGCGATCGCTACCGCCAGATTGGGTACGACGACGATCAGTCGGCCAGCCGTACTCGCATCACAGCGGTTGAGGTCATCCCAGTTGAGGGCGTTGCCGACGACCTTGCTGGCACCCGGTGCTCGCAGGTTGTCCAGGGCCGCAGGATTCTGGTCGACAATTGTGACCGGCCCTGTCGCCCGAAAACACTCGGCGTAAGCGCCAGCCAGGGGATTTGCCCCGACGATGACTGTTCCGCTGCGATCGTCCGATTCGCGCGCCAGTTCCCCGGTTCTGCGGAGGATGCCAACGGTCGCGTTCAGCAACAATGGTACTGTCAGGGTGGTTGCAAATGCCATGACGACGAGCACGGAAAAGATCTCCTGGTTAATAATTCCCATTGAAAGCGCCAGCTCAGCCATTACGATTTCGACTGCGCCGCGGCCATTCATGCCGGCGCCGACCGCAAGCCC
>JBFJWU010000144.1:0-7974 GCA_041623475.1 bacterium
CAGTTTGACCCGCGGCGTTGGACATCCGCAGCTCCAGATACTTGTCTGTGTACCAGATTACCTCTGGTCTGGATACCATCCTGGCTTCAATCAGTTCCAGCTGTTCCCCGTCGCGGTAGGCGTTGGAAACCATCACGGCAGAAGGACCGTCAGCCATCAGCATCAAGGTGACTTTTGATCGTCCCTTGGGGCCTTCAATGGTCAGCGTTTCATCGCTTGAAATCGCGTCGCCCGCAGGGGCGACCGACGCAACAGCCAAAGAACCGACAACTATTAGAAATCGTGTCAAAACAGCCATGGCTTTCGATCCTAGCACGTCAGGAAAAACGTGCAATAGATCCTAAAATCGCTCATCGACATATTTAGCCAGCCCCTTCATGTACCCGCCAAGGGCGCGTTTCATAAACGGCGCGATCAACCGATCAAGCAGCCCGAAAATACCAGCACCGTCATAGGCAACGGTCCATTGCAACTGGCATTGCCCCTCACCCAGATCCTTGATGTCATAATTTTCCGCAAAAATCTTCCAGGTTTTGCGATTTGTGCCGTCCAGGCAGAACGCCATGTGCCGGCCGGATTCCCAAGCTATGAACCGTTCGTACAACGTCAGGTTGCCGCTAAGATCGACGGTCCTGGTTGTGCCGACACCGTAGGGTTTGGAGCTGGTCCAGGTGACATTCTGGATTCCGCCCGCCCACACGGTCCAGGCAATTTCATCCTCGAACACCTGGAACAACTGGTCGCCCGAGCAATTCAGCTCAACAGTAAAATCGAATCGACGCACCGCTCGATCGAAATACGTCAGGTCGACCGTTTCGCAGTCGTACATCGGTCAGGGTCCCAGAAGTGCCAGTGATATTTGCGGAATATATGTAATCAAACCCAGGCCAATCAGCAGTAGCGCTGTAAACGGCAACGCTCCGCGCACGACTTCGAGGAACGGACGATTGAAGATCGAGGTCGCAACAAACAAGTTTAGCCCCAGGGGCGGTGTCAGGAATCCGATCTCCAGATTGACAATAAAGATAATGCCCAGGTGAACAGGATCGACACCATACTCGACACCGACAGCTGCGATAATCGGTGCCAGGATCAGGATTGCGCTGATGATATCCATCACGCAACCGGTCGCAAGCAAGACAATGTTGGTCAACATCAGGAAACCGACTTTTGAGTCGACGTATCCTTGCAGGGCCTCTGTCAACAGGACCGGCACACGTTGCAATGTCAGGAAATTCGCCAATGCCGCCGCCAGGGCGACGATCATTAAAATAGCGCCCATTTCGGTCATTGATCGAACAATCAGGTTGGGCACTTCGCCAAATTTGATTTCCTTGTGGATAAACACTTCAACGAACAGCGCGTAGACGACAGACAGCGCCGCGGCTTCGTTGACCGTCGTAAATCCGCTGTAAATCCCGCCCAGAATCAGGACAGGCAGCATAATCCCCCAGAATCCTTCGCGAAACCGTGCCGCCGCCGTCGCGAAATCAAACGGCTCAGTACGGACGCCATAGCGAATGCCCTGGATCACGCAATAGACCATCAGAATTCCACCCAACAGCAGGCCAGGCAGGAAACCGGCGATAAACAGGCGCCCAACGCTGACACCATCGACCATGATCGCGTAGACGATCATGGGGATACTTGGGGGAATCAGGATGCCCAGGCTCCCGCTGCTGCTGATCAGCCCCAGCCCGAATCGTTCCGGGTATTCCTCTTTGACAAGTGCCGGGAACATGACCATTCCGATGGCGACAACAGTCGCGGCGCTGGAGCCACTGATCGCGGCAAAGATCAGGCAGGCAAAGACAGTCGCGACACCCAACCCCCCGGGTAACCAACTGACCAGGGATCTTGCGAATCCAATCAACTTTCGACTGATTCCGCCGCCCGTCATAATGACCCCAGCCAGGACAAAAAACGGTATCGCCAGCAGCGCCTCTTTATTAAGGATGCCGAACATCTTCTGGGCAACCAGAAATCCCCATTTGTCGGACGGGATATGCGTGAACACGCCAAATGACAGCAGCGTCATTGATCCAATGACCGCGAACAGGGGAACGCCCAGTGCAATCAGAACGAACCCGGCGAGAACGACTAAACCGGCGGTCACGAGTTTGGCTCTTCCGGCGCGTCCGCAGATTTGATCAGGTCATCCAGCCCGACAGCGGCCCGCCGTCGATCCCCGGGATATGCACCAAGTGCAATGGCCAGTTCCTCGAGCGCGATCTGCAAAAAACGAATACTCATTACAGACAGCGAAATCGGCAGTCCGACTACAACGTATTTCATCGGCAATTGCAGTGCAGTCGAGGTCCGGAACTGTACGCCGGGGCTGTTCATATATTCGATTCCGGCGAACAATACGAATACGACAAACACACCAGTCGCCAGGAACACGGCCGCATTCAGGAACAGCGCGGCGGGTCGGTCACCGAGGAGTTTGGGCACAGCGTCGACAACAATGTGTTTGCGGTCACGGGTAGCCAGCGATCCGCTGATGAACCCGACCCAGACAAGCAGAAACGTCGCAAGCTCGTTGGCACCAAACAGGTTTTTGTCGGCAACGACACGTAATACGCTTTGGCCGAACACGGTCCCGACCATTGCAATCACTGCGACAACGACGACGAACTTTTCGACTGCAGCAATCCAGTCGTCCAGCATGCGCCAGCGATCCAGTACGCTTGTAATCACACGTATATCCTCAAAAGCCCTGCGTCAATTCTAAGCGGCCGAAATTACTTGTTCTTTGCCCTGTACTCCGCCTTGCCTTGCTCGGCAAGCTTCAGGACGTCCTCGCCGATCAGGGCACGAATCTGCGGGTCGTTGACGACACCTGCAGACCGCTTGCGGAACACGTCACGTTCCGCTGGAGTCAACTGGACAATGTTCTTGCCCATTGTCTTGAACAAATCTTCCAGTTCTTTTTCTGATTCAAGCAACCGGTTGCGCATATCGGTTTCGCCCTTGCGCATCTCCGAATAAAAAACCTGCTTGTGGGCATCAGGAACTGTTCCCCACCACCCCTTGTTGCAAATCATGACGGCGGGTTGATAGATATGACCACTGATCGTCACGTTGTTGATAACTTCTGCCCAGCCTGTGGCCATGATCAAGACCAGGGTATTGTCGCCACCATCAATAATGCCGCGTTCCAATGCCTGGTAAATCTCGGTTGTCGCCAGCGGTGTCGGATTCACGCCCAGTGATTTCCAAAATGCGATGTGAACCGGGCTCTCCTGGCTCCTCATTTTCAGGCCCTTCAGGTCCTCGGGCTTGCGGACGATCGAATCGCCCATCGTATAAAAGTGACGCCAGCCGTTTTCGCTCCAACCCAACTGGACCAGCCCGATCTTTTCCAACTCCGAGGCAAAGTAGTCCCGGAAGTGGTTGTCAATAACGTAGTAAGCCTCGTCGCGGCTTTCCCAGAAAAACGGAATTTCGAACACCTGCATCGCCGGCATCAAATTGGCGACCGAACCGGTGCTGACTCCGGCGCATTCAATCGAACCAAACTGGGTGCTTTCGACCATCTGGATCTCGTCACCCAACTGCCCGCCGGGAAAAATCTGCCATTTGAACTCGTTATTGGTTCGGGACAGCAGCCCCTTCGACATCAGTTCCAGGCTTTCGATCCAGGGAGATCCACCGGGTGCCATAGTTCCAAGCTTGACGCGCTTGACATCAGCGCCCTGGGCCGAAGGAGCGGCCACAAGCATCACTGCAGCGATTAATGACAGTCTGATTTGATTCTTCATGTATAAAACCCGTTTTCCAAATATTGAAAGTTAACCGGCAGCTGCTTCAGTCCAGCAATGCGTACAGCGAAAACGGCAGCGACGCAAACAAGTCATTTACCTGTGCCAGCATTTCACGAGCCTTTTCCTGCTCGACTTTCTGTTCCGGCACTACATCGGGTATGACGGTTGGATCGCTTTCGATAACCTGATTCAAGAGATTTTCGAACATCTCGCGGTCCTGGATCTTGGTTGCCAGCGTGTCGGCCATCAGGACCTTGGTACCCAGGTAGTTGGGCGCGAGTTCGAGGCTTTTATCGTAATGTTTACGAGACACTTCAACATCACCGCCAGCAAATGATGGTGCGATGGAATAGTATGCACCCCAATAACGATCAGGGCCGCCGTAGTAGTAATCCGGCGCCTGTTCGGTAACCCATTCCATCAGTTTCTTGACGCGGTTTTTCTGGGACAGCAGCGTTGTAAAGCCCTTCAGGCGAGCCCATTTACCCGTTGCTGCAGCGCTCCAGTAAACCGCTCCGGCGTAGCTCGCATCAAGGACGCGGATCGCGTCCTCAACGGGTTCTTCATCAACCTTGACCAGTTTTACAAAGTCCTCGTCCGTTGCCATGGCACGTTCACCCCAGCTGGCGGACGTATCGTACAACCTCAGCTGTTCCTCTTTGTTTGCCCGGTTATAACCGTCGGACAGGAAATAGTATGCGCGCGACAGGCGGATCATCACATCCTTCTGGTTGGGATTGATCGCGATCGCCTTCTCGTAACCGGCGATTGCCTGACGCAACGTATCCGCGTTGTCACGACCCGCCCAGGCCGCCTCAGCCTCGGCCAGTACTTCGGTCAGGTTACCTTCGACCTGGGTTGTCTCGCGCTCCCAGCCGGCGACGCGGCTGGCACCACACGCGCTTAACAATCCTGCCGTCGAGACAACAGCAACTGCCGCAAAAAACTTCCTGTTCATTCCTGATTTCCTCCTCGGAAAAAATTCTTTTCTGCCCGAAAACGGGCCGGTTTACGTGCTAAATTCGTTTCAAGTTCCGGTATCGTCGTCCGTGGCGCTGTCATCACCCAGCATAATCCCCTTTTCCGCCAGCAGGATACGAACTTTTTCAACCAGGTCATCACCGTTAAAGGGCTTGGTCACATATGCGTCGCAGCCCGCCTGGAATGCCCGTTGCAAATGCTCCTGGTCATCGCGTCCAGTCACGATAATCACCGCCGTGTCTTCCAGTTCCGGTTTGGACTTGATGACACGGCAGATCTGCTCGCCATTCAGGTCAGGAAGCATCAGATCCAGGAACACGACATCCGGGCGCTCACTGGCAACTTTCTTGACTGCTTCGGCTCCGGATTCGGCCCGAAAAATTTCCAGCTCTGAAAACTGTTTCAGAATTCGTTCTTCTTCATCGAGGATCGCAACGACATCATCAACTAGCAATATTTTCGCTCGATTGGTCATTTTTTGGATGCCTTTTTTGACCCGGATGCCTTCTTCTTTGCGGCAACCTTTTTGGGCTTGGTTGTTTTCTTTTCCGAATTGCCGGCCCGCCGCCGGAGGACCTGGACGGGATCTTCCGACTGGGCTTCGCGCAGCAGTGCCCGCAGGTCAGATAATGTTCGGACCCCGCGCGACGATGCAAGCTGCAACACACGCGGTCCGCCACGCAGCAATACCTGCACATAGCCTCGACGGAGCAGTTTACCGAACGGCGATATCAGTCGGAACCGAACCTGCACGTCCGGATCTTCGCTTGTTACGCATTCAAACAAAACCATCGCGAAATCGCCAATGTCGCCATCCGCGCCGGTCAGCATATCAATCGACGAGGGCGTAAAACTGAACGCAAAATCCGGATCCGGCGACGGCCCTTCCAGCAGCAGGCTCTGGCCGTCTTCACGCATCAGGTGCCACTCGCCGTCCAGGTGCGAAAAAAACACCTGGCTGGACGCCCCGTCCTTGATGTTTTTGGCCGCATCGACCCAACTCGGATGACTTAGAAAGTACTCCGACAGCTTTTTTACGTAGGGGTCCATTGGAGTCGGATTATAGCAGGTTTATTTCCCATTACCCACTGATGTCAAAGGATGAAATTAAAAACGGACCGTCCGGACTCGGTCAGGGTAGTCAGCCAAAAATCGCCATTGTCGACCCGATGTAGACCACGTAGATGCAAACCAGTACGCCCCCGCGAATCCGTCCGATGTTCATGCTGCCGCCTGCGATTGGAAGCAGAAGCAACGGCAGCAGCAGCGCAACCCCGGCGTCCAGCCATTGACCGCCACCTGTAAAGGCCACCGGACTGACGATGGCCGCGCCGCCAAGCACGAAGGTCAGGTTAAAGAAGTTACTTCCGATCAGGTTGCCGATGCCGATATCCTGCTCGCCACGGGCGACACACAACATCACCGTAACCAGTTCAGGCAGGCTGGTTCCCAGGGCCACCAACGTCACGCCGATCAATCGATCACTGACGCCCAATGCTGTCGCGATATCGATGGCGCCGGTGACAAACCATTCACCCCCCAGGTATAGCCCGGCCATTCCAACAACCAACAGGCCTATTTCGGTCATTACTGACTTACCAGTTACTTCCGGTACGTCGGGGTCAACCTCATCAGTGCCGCCAAACATGAACAGGGACACGGTGAAGCCGAGGCCAAAACACAGCAGCGCCCCCCCCTCGCCCCTGGATACTGTGCCGTCAAGGAATATCCAGACGACGAATGCGGAAACCACCAGCAGCAGCGGAATTTCACGGGTAATCAATCGATTCTGCATCGCCATCGGTGTTACAACCGATGCCAGCCCCAGGATTAACGCGATGTTGCAGATATTGCTGCCCAGGACATTGCCGATCGCGACGCCCGAACTGCCACCCAACGTCGCTGTAGACGTGACAAAAAACTCGGGCAGACTGGTCCCGTAAGCGACAATCGTCAGGCCGATCACGACCGGCGAGACGTTAAACCGTTTTGCAATTGCGGCGCCACCGGCGACCAGCCAGTCAGCCCCCAGGTACAGGGCAACTCCCCCGGCCAGAAAGTATGCAATTGAAAAGACGTCCAAAACAGGTCCTCGCGGAATCTAATGGTCCGCACAGGATAACATTCGCAAACCGGCCTTTTGCTGTCTGGTTCCTGGCGGGTAAGATATGCCCAGGAGGGCGACATGGCAACCACATACTTCGTCACCGGCGGCACGGGATTCATCGGTCGATTCCTGATCAGGGAACTGGCCGCGAAAGAATGCGATATCTACGTTCTGGTCAGATCCGGGTCGCGCCAGAAATTTGCCAGGCTCGTTGATGCGTGTGACAGCCTCCCGGGCCGGTTGATTCCCGTTACTGGTGACATCACACGACGATCTGTCCTGTCAGCAAAGAAAGACCGCGAACTACTCATTCGTTCTGTCGACCAGGTGTTCCACCTGGCGGCGATCTACGACATGTCAGTTGACTCAGACACTGCCAGGACCATGAACGTCGACGGAACAGAGCACGTCATCCAACTGGCCAACGACATGAAAAAGTGCACGTGCCTGCACCACGTCAGTTCGATTGCTGTTGCCGGGGATTTCAAAGGCGTGTTTGACGAAACCATGTTTGACGAGGGGCAGAAACTCAAACATCCATATTTCGCAACCAAGTTCGAGTCCGAACAACTGGTCAGGACAACGGCGAAAACGCCGTGGCGGATTTATCGACCAGGTGTCGTTGTTGGCAGTTCGCAAACAGGCGAGATGGACAAGATCGATGGGCCGTATTATTTTTTCAAATTGATTCAGAATATTCGCGGGGTCTTACCACAGTGGATGCCTTTGGTCGGTATCGAAGGTGGCCCACTGCAAATGGTCCCGGTCGACTACGTCGCCGCAGCCATTGCCCGTATCGCCTCGCAGCCAGGATTGGACGGCAAAGCATTCCATTTGGTTGATCGCGAGGCCCGGTCAATTGGCGACGTCACAAATGAGTTTTGCAGGGCGGCACACGCGCCGGAATTGGCGATGCGGATCGATTCGCGGATGTTCAATGTCATTCCGCCGGGAATCAGGATGGTTGCCGGCCAATTACCAATGGTCAGGGACTTTCGCGACACCATCGCCGACAGCATCGGCGTGCCGCCACAGTTGCTCGGCAGCATGAACCTGCGCGCCACGTTTTCTGATGCAAACACTGCCGCTGCCCTGGACGGCAGTGATATCGAGTGCCCG
>JBFJWU010000145.1:0-7878 GCA_041623475.1 bacterium
GATGGCGACAGTGCCGATTCGGATGATGTCGATGTGGATTCGTTGCTGGGCGACCTGGCGGCCGATGATGGCGACAGTGCCGATCCGGACGATGTCGATGTCGACTCGTTGCTGGACGACCTGGCGGCCGATGATGGCAACAGTGCCGATTCGGACGATATCGACGTCGACTCGTTGCTGGGCGACCTGGCGGCCGATGATGACAACAGTGCCGACTCGGAGGATGTCGACGTCGACGAGTTATTGGACCAGGTTAAGACTTCCAACGGAGAGCCCGAAGACGACCTTGAAGCGCTCCTGGACCAGTTAGAGACCGAGGACGACAGCAAAGACGCCGGAACGGCGGATACCAGTGACTCTGAATTGGACGACCTGCTCAGTCAAATCGACGACCTTCAGGATTCCTGAGTCTTTCTATGGCCCGCTCTAAAACGGAACCGGGGAACGATTCAATTAGGCGGCCCAGGTCAGATCGGTCCGGAACAGTCGTCAGACTTGTAACATGCCCGGAATGTGGTGCGCAGACCCGAATGGACGGCAATGGGTGGCGTCCATTCTGCAGCCGAAAGTGCAAACTGATCGATCTGGGAGATTGGATTGACGAGCGCTTTCGTGTCCCCGAACAACCATCGGACGGTTGGGGCCAAAGCGGGTCACGGTAGCAGTTGTGCGCAGCTTGTCCAGCTGGGCAGGCGTTAGCAAAATAGCACCATGAGACGATTCTTCTTTATTATTTTCCTGCTCAGTTTTGGGACCGTCCTTGCTGTAACCTGGGTGACGGGGGAACCACGCGTTCAGCGGTGGCTGGGCGAGCAGGTTACCCGGCTCGCAAACGATGCCACTGGGATAGACTTGCGCGTCGAATGGATCTATTGGAACCCCTTGGGGGGCGCATTGACATTCGGGGATACGGTTCTTCTTGACCCCGGGCAGGATGTATGGCTCTCAATTCCCCTGGCCGAGGTGCAACTCGGTTTTGGTCGTATGGGGCTCCGGACACTGGACGTTACGAAAGTCGAATTGCACGGCGTGCGTGCCAGGATCAACGTCGACCCGGATTACAATGTGCAGCCATTTGACTTCCTCGTAGACGCAATGAATGCCGGGCAAGACCTGCCCGTATCCGATCCGACCCAGGTTGACATATTCGATTTCCTGCCTGGATTCAAGATTAACCTTCGCGAACTGGTTGTTAATAAATCGGACCTTGTTTTTACAACGGAAGACCCCTGGGAGGAAGTTCGTTTTAGAGATTCAAATGTCCAGTTGGAATTTGTCAAGAATCTGCCAGCTAATATTTCGTACAGCCTGCATTCCGGTTCCTACGAGATACTGGACTGGCGATATGAGGGCGTTACGCTGGACGGAAGCGGGTTATTTACGGAAAACGATTTCATATTTATCGATAATACCTTCCACGTAGACTTGCCCCAGATTGATGTTGAACTGGATGGCAAGGTTCACCTGAACGGGCAGGAACCTGTCGTACAGTTGG
Organism: bacterium; assembly: GCA_041623475.1. Lineage (GTDB taxonomy): Bacteria > J088 > J088 > J088 > J088 > JBFJWU01. The sequence goes on from JBFJWU010000145.1 coordinate 1,496, forward strand.
ACATTGATGGGCTCCTGGATGTGTCCCTGGTCAACCTGCATTACACCGACATTCCTGAATTGCTGGGAACCCTGGATACGGTGGTTGACATAGACATACATTCTGAGAAGGGAATATTCCTTAATGCTGACCTTTGGACGGATGCAATGGGGGTTCAGGGTGGGATTTTGACCGATGTCAGTATTCGCTACGAAATGGACGAAGATGCCGGGTACATCCGCAAGTTCGAAGGCAGGGATGGTGACGGTGCGCTGTCTGTAACCGGAGTGGTTCGCTGGTTCCCCGACATTTTTGTTGCGATGTACACGAATGCCGGTGCGCTGGACCTGAAATGGGGCGGGCGTTTTCTTGAGAGTGTGCCGATGGACCCCGAGGGCAAATTCACCGGTTCCGTTAATTTTGAGTTTCCGATCGAACCCGAGTTCGGGATGGACATGCGAATTCGGGGCAAGATTGACCGACTTCGAGCTTCGATACTGGACGGGACCCGTACAGAGACAGTCGAAATGGACCTTGACGGAAACGTAACCTACGATGGGACCTCAATTTCAATACGAGATGCTGTCCTGCTGGGAGAGCTAGGTCGCATCGAGGTAACGTCGGACATATCAATGGCCGCTGGCAATGATTTTTTTGCGTCGGGCATTGCCGACATCGAAAAGCTGCAGTGGCTTGGAATTGACAGTGACTTTGGACTGGCAGGCAGAGCCCATGCGAGTTTCGAACTAACCACGACAGAAATCGTGGTTGAGGCGGCGTCTCGTTATTTGCGATCTGACTTGGGTGAAATTCGGAATTTTGGGGGTGGGTTGCGAACTGGGCCACGGAGGGGTGTTTTTCGTGTCGATCAGGCAAACGTTGGCGATGGCAATACAGCAGGCATCATGAACGTTGTCTACGACGACCGCAGTTATTCCGGGTCCTTTACAGCGTTTGCGCTGCCCATTTCGGTTGTTGCCGGCTCCCCAACGGTTGATGGGCGGATCTCCGGCCACCTGTCCGTTGCAGGCCGGCTGGACGAACAGGTACCGCCGGTGCCCGATGGACGGATTTGGATTGAGGGACTGAGGGTTGCTGGCCTGAACGCAGGAAATATGGAAATTGTCGCCAATAGAACGTCGGCAGGCCAGAGTGAAGGCCGGATCGAGCTCTTGGACGGTGGGTCAGGTGTAATACGATTTGTCGTTGATGCGCAGCGAAAGACGAGCTGGGCGACGGGCGAACTGCGTGTGCCGTTGCCGGCCGACTGGCAGGAGTTCCTTGAGTTTCGCACCGCCAGCCTGCAACTGGGTGCCAAGTCTTTCGAGCGAAAATTCCACGTCCATACATTTATCAGTTCAGAAGATCCATTGTCTGCGGGTAGCGGCGAATTGGTTTCAAGTATCTCGGCCGACCAGGACGGAATTTCGTTATTTCTGGCCAAGGGCGGTGAGCGCGCATTCGGACGGGTTACGGGCGTTGTCGATTATGAGGGCCTTTGGGCCGGAGGTGGTTTCGCAACCTGGGATGACGTCGTCCTGGACGATGAGGGAATGTTGCCAAACAGCGGCAGTGTCGCGGCCATACTTGCCGCGCGACAGGGGAATTTGTCTGACCTGTCTGGGTTGGTTCGTTTGGCAGGGCTTTCAGGTACGGTCGGGCAAGTTGCCTTGAATCAGGACGGAATCGTTAATCTGGAAGCCAGGCGCGGCAACGTTCACCTTCTGGAGCCATTCGTGGTCAATCTGGGTGACTACGGTCAGCTTCAACTGGACGGCACGGTCGAACTGGCCCGGTCGTATGACTTGAGCCTGCGAGGCACGGTACCGGCGAGGATCCTGCAACAATTTGATATCGGTGTCGATGATGCGGACGGGATCCTCGAATTGGGTGCTGAAGTCAAGGGACCCTGGAATGACCCGACCTATTCAGGTGCTGGTACGATCGCCCAGGCAAGGGCAAAGTTGGCCGGGGTTGTCTCGCCGGTAGAACGAATTTCAGGGTCGGTGACATTTCTTGATGGACAACTGAATTTGAATCGTATCCAGGGGCAACTGGGTCAAGGGACAATTGTCCTGGCTGGAACAGTTGGCATTTCACCCACCAATCTATGGGAACTGGATCTCGACGCAACCATGGATTCGAGTCGGGTCCAGATTACCGAGAAACTGAATTCAGGCCTGCGAGGCCGGCTTCGGCTGACCGGGAATCCGGAATCTGCAATGTTGCTATCAGGAGATATCGAGGCATTCGGACTGAGATATCGAGACGAGATCGAATGGGAGCGGGCGTTGCTCCAGCTTCGATCGACGACCGCAGGCATCGGTACATACGAAAAAACCGGGTCTCCGACAGTCGATGTACGTGTCAGGGGTGTGCGAGACTTGCAAGTCGTCAGCAACCTTTTGAATGGGTCTTTTTCCACGGATCTTGAGCTTCGGGGGTCTACGAGCGATCTGAGATATTTCGGTGTTGTTGAATTCGAACAGGGAAGTCTGTTTTATTTCAGGGGACAGACCTATGAGCTCCGCCGAGGAATCGTTCAGTATGTTGACCCAGAGGGACGTACGCCATTTCTGGATATTGAGGCAACGACAAACGTCCTGTATGTACCGACGCAGGATGAAGGCGGTACGCCGACCAACTATCGAATTACATTGACCATTTTCGGTCAGGCGGACCAGCTCCAGATTCGCTTTCAAAGCGATCCGCAATTGCCAGAAACGGATATCCTTTCATTGTTGTCCCTCGGAGTACGAGCGGATGATTTTGATCGGCTTTTGTCCACCCAAAGTGGGGGATTGGAGATTTCAAGTTTGATTCTTTCAGGACAAATCAGTCGCCTGGAAAACGAAATCCAGTCCCTGATTGGCTTTGACAGAATCGAGATCGCACCGGCATTTGACAGTTCGGACGGAAGTCGTTCGATGCAAGTGTCCCTTCAAAAGCAGTTGGCCAGAAATCTCAGCCTCCGGCTAAGCACAGGGCTTGATATTGATGCCGATCAACGAATAGAACTAGGGTACCGCGTAAGTCGAGGGCTTGATATCAGTATCGGATGGGACAATTCCGAAGCCGGGTTGACCGGCATTGGGCGCGACGTGGGTAACTTTTTTACCCGTCCGCGGTTGGTGGTTCCAATACCATAATGCAGAGATTGCTACTGTTGGCGGGCTTCTGGGCCTGTACTCTTGGCGGCACTGCCCAGGCAGCCTGGCCCCCGATTATTTCCGAACTCAAAGTAACGGGTGCCGAACGGATCCGGCTGGCTGGTGAACTGGATCAAATCTTGACATTTGGGGCGGGTGATCCCCTGCATCTGGAGCGGCTGGACTATCTTGTAAAACTGATGACTCTGCGCCAGGATGTAGAGTCAGCAAGTATCATTGTGCATCGGCAAGGCGATGACAAGGTCGTTGTTGAAATCCTGATTCGTCCCGAACGAGTTATCCGGGACGCAAAGATTGTATTCGACCGCAAGCTGAGGCACGGTCGGGACCGAATCAGTCGAAGTGGGCAGTTATTACAGGTCCCTGTGGTGTATTCTCAGTCGGCCGTAGCCACAGCCGCTCGCAGGTTACAAGATGAATTGATTGAACTGGGCTACCGGGATGCCACCGTGGAGCCAATTGTGCAATGGCCGTCCAGCCATAACGGTGTCCTGCTGCTCAAGGTCGAGCGCGGGGATCTCTATCGTATCGACAGTTTTACCTGGGAAGGATTGACCGGTGGTGCAGCAGAAGTCGACCAGCCTGCTTTCGAGGGCAAGCCCTGGGATCGCCAGGAAACCCGAGACCGGCTTCAGGACTATGTAGGGGAACTTCGTGAAGCAGGATATTACGAAGCGGATTTTGAACTGTCCTGTTTGCCCAGGGTCGATACACCCAGGGCCGAATGCGTCGTTGTCATTGACCAGGGACCAGCGACAAATTTGTCTTTTACCGGAAACCAGACATTCTTTGAGCCGGACTTAATTGAAGTCCTCGATGTCGATACCGAGATTCGCAACACGTCCGAAGATTTGCGGCGTCGGGCCGATCGGTTGACGGATTTTTACAGTTCGCGGCGGTTCTTTTTTGCGAGTATTACTGCGGCTGCAGAACTGGATCACGGGGAACAGACGATTACCTATTACATCGACGAGGGGCCACGGACTTTCTTTCGGGACATTCACTTCGTAGGTCCCGGTGATCCGATTGTCGATGTTATCAGCGAACTGACGAATGTTAATGGTCGTGTTCCCGGAAAGAAAGAGCTGATTGAACTGGTCGAGGGCGATCGTTTTACTCCCCTTCCCGAAGATGTCAGGTTGAAATTGCGGAAAAGTATGAATACCGGAACCGCCGCCCTGGAAAAAGCATTCCTGGGCAAAACCGGGAACATTTCTCGCCAGAATCGCGAGGACGACATTGAACGGCTGGATGTTGCCCTTCGCCGGATGGGATATTTGAACGGGCGCGTCGTTGGTGAGTTTGTTCAGCAAACAGCGGACGATGTCGCGTGGATCATTCAAATTGACCCTGGACCTCATTTCCAGTGGGGAGACCTCCGGTTTCCGGACTCTGTGACCCTCGATAGTGAGCTGGACATACCGGACAACCTGGTAGCCGGGCGCTCTGCGGATACCGTTGCAATGCAGGAGTATGCCCAGAACTGGATCCAGGTTATGCGACGACTTGGCTATCTGGACGCATACGCACAGGCCAACATTTCGGCTCGCAAAGATGAGCGCGTGATCGACGCGACTCTCGAAACGTTCCAGGGTCCACGCTATAAGGTGGCAGGAGTGATTGTTCGCGGCATCGAGCGCACCCGGCGATCGGCCGTCGTGAATTTGTTGCCGCTGCGTGTCGGCGAAGTAGCCAGCCAGGACGAACTGTTACGAGGGCGAAGATTGCTGCTGGAACGACGAGTGTTCGACCTGGTCAACGCAAGCTGGGAGCTGAAAGATCCATCGACCGGGCAGGTGGTTGCCGTCTACGAATTGGAAGAGCGCAATGGCGGAGAGATCGAAACCGGACTTCTGCTGACCACGAATGAAGGTGTCGGCGTCGATTTTTCGGTCTCTCACAACCGATTATTCGGGTCATTCCGAAGTGTCCAGCTGGCCGGGTCTGTCCTGTATGAACCCGAGGACATTATCAGTGGCAAGTTTTACAGGCGGCGACCCTTTCGGATGAGGTTCGGTTTCCTTTACAGGGAACCGCTTCCAAATGGGATCCCCGTATTCGGCGACGTCCAGGGGACAATCGAACTAAACCGCAACGATGACGACATAGACTGGCTGGCGCAGTCGATTTTCTCGGGGCCGACCTGGGACATCGATGAGAATGCCAGTTTGTCGTTTGGATATCAATATGAATGGTTCAAGCCAATCAGGGTCAAAAATGACGCGTTTGCGTTGGCTGGACTGGCGGTGCTGGACCAGGTTACGCACATTGGCAGTTTCCGAACAAGCGGGGTCTACCAGGAATTCGACAATCGCTTTGATCCAAAGGTTGGGTGGGGAACCTATCACGAGTTGCAGGTTGCTAATCAGGCACTGGCCGGCGACGTGCGTTTCGCAAGGTATGAAGGCAGCCTGACGTTTATCCAGCCACTGTTTGGTACGGTAACGTTCTGGAGCAGCGTGCGCGGCGGTCTGATCGAACTCCATTCGGAACGTTTTGAACGGGTCCGGTCAAAAGTGTTTCGACTTGGTGGAAACGGCAGTGTCAGGGGCTATCAACGTGATTCTGTGTCGCCGTACGCATTGATTCCACTGGACACGACGGGCGACGGTGTTGTTGATGGTTCGTGCGATTCCGGTGCCGACGGGTTGGCCTGTGCCGCAATTGCCGTTGGTGGGGACGGTTTTGCAAGCCTGCAGTCAGAGATTCGGCTGGGAATCACGGAATCTCTGGAAATCGCAATATTTGAAGACAACGCGATCGTCAGCGGTTTTGACCTGAGCAATGTCTTTGCCGCCGGCTATGGCGCGGGGATCCTGTTTCACACTCCGGCCGGGCCGCTGCGCCTGGACCTTGGGCGAAAAATACGCAAGATTCCTACGGATCGCGACAAGTTCACTGTCCATTTTTACGTTGCAACAGGCTTTTGACGCAAATCCATTCTTCGCCACAATGCAGGATTCGCGTCAGGTCAGCCCTATGACCCCAAACCGAAGGAAAAATGGTCGGGGCGAGAGGATTCGAACCTCCGACCCCCTGGTCCCAAACCAGGTGCGCTACCAGCCTGCGCTACGCCCCGAACCTGAAAATTTTCAGCCGACAATATTGGTCAAATCCATCTGTCAGCTTTGGCTGTGACAATCCGTTTCGAAAATTCACAACCACTATATTTTGGCGGACAGGGTGGGATTTGCAACTGCGTCATCGCAGTCGCCGAGCACCTGATGGTGCGAC
>JBFJWU010000146.1:0-7845 GCA_041623475.1 bacterium
CATTGACATTTCGCAATGCGGTCATCCTGGCAGCGATCTTTGAGTTTGGCGGTGCGATTCTGGCCGGCGGAACCGTGACCGATACAATCCGCAAGGGGATTATCGATCACTCGGCATTTGCCGGTGATGCGATGAAGGTTGCCGTTGGCATGACCGCTGCGCTGCTGGCATCGGCACTGTGGCTGAACCTGGCATCGTCGCTGGGCTGGCCGGTCAGCACGACACATTCGATTGTTGGTGCGGTAGCAGGATTTGCAATCGCCCAGGGCGGTGCCGATGCGGTTAACTGGGGCACGATGGGCAAGGTTGTTGCCAGTTGGGTTGTCTCGCCGGTCATGGGCGGCTGTATCGGGTTTGTTACCTTTTCTTTTATTCGTGCAAAAATCCTGAACCAGGACGATCCTGCTGCAGCTGCAAGTCGCATCGGGCCGTGGCTGCTGGTGCCTGTCGGGACGATCCTGAGCCTGGCATTTTTGTACAAGGGACTGAAAAACCTGAAACTGGACCTGGCATTCGGGCAAGCGATGCCGGTTGCATTGGGGATTGGCTTGTTGATGGCGATCATCGGCAAGATTTTCATACCCAGATACCTGGCTCGTGCCACCGCCGCAAAAAGTGGACGTGAAGGCGGGATGGATCCAGCGTATGTTGCGGTCGAGCGCGTCTTCGTCGTGCTGCAGGTAGTTACGGCCTGTATGGTCGCGTTTGCCCACGGGTCCAATGACGTGGCCAACGCGGTTGGACCGGTTGCTGCGGTGTATGCCATTACGTCTACCGGTGAACTGGCCGCCAAGGTCGGCGTGCCAATCTGGATCCTGGCTGCAGGTGGTGCCGGTATTGTTATCGGTCTGGCCACGTATGGCTACAAGGTTATGGTGACCGTCGGCAAGAAGATCACCGAGATGACGCCTACCCGGGGATTTGCGGCCGAGTTCGCTGCGGCGACCACGATTCTGGTGGGATCGCGTCTGGGTTTGCCGTTGTCAACAACTCACACCCTGGTTGGCAGCGTCATTGGTGTCGGGCTGGCACGTGGACTTGCAGCTGTGGACCTTCGCGTCATCCGAGGTGTGGTAATGAGTTGGTTGATTACGGTGCCGTTTGCGGCAGTTTTGTCGGGCGTTATTTGCAAAATTATCGAACTCTTTGTTGGTTGAGAAAAGCGCAGGCGCCGGTGGCCCGAGCGTCGGATTGCCCCGGAACGTTGGCCTGACAAACCTGATGTCATGAGCAGCGGCAGAATTCTGATTGTCGAAGACGAGCCCGACATCAGGAACATGATCAGTTACCGGCTGCGGCGGGTTGGCTACCACACTGTCGATGTCGAAAGCGGCGAAGATGGTTTGGCGCGGATGGAGAAAGAGTCGTTTGACCTGGTGGTCCTGGATGTCATGTTGCCGGGAATCAACGGGTTGCAGGCTTGCCAGCGGATCAAAATGGATCCGGGATTTGCCAACGTTGCCATTATTATTGTCAGTGCCAGAGGTGCCGAAGATGACATCGTAAAGGGCCTGGAGCTGGGCGCCGATGATTACGTTACCAAACCGTTCTCACCAAAAGTTCTATTGGCCAGGATTGACGCGGTGCTGCGCCGTCGGTCCGTTACTTCGGACACGGATGGTCCGGTTACGGTGGGGCCATTCGAAATCAGACCCGACCTTCAACAAATTTCCGTTGGTGGAAATGAGGTTGAGTTAACCCAGTCTGAATTCAGGTTGTTTCACGCACTGCTTCAGGGTCAGGGCAGGGTGCTGACCCGGTCCCAGTTGGTTCAGGCTCTTCATGAGGGCAGGACGAATGTCACGGCGCGATCAATTGATGTGCAGGTTGTTGGGCTTCGCCGGAAACTTGGCCGCTGGGGCAGCTGGATCAAGACGGTTCGCGGTATCGGGTACAGATTAATGGACGACTAAGCGATCCAATCGCTTAATATGAGGCGTGGGACTCGATCGAATATTCTGGCGCCTGGCGATTTCGTTTGTGGCACTTTCAGTCGCTGCCGTTGTTGCAATGGCAAATGTCAGCGTCGCCGAAGTACGAAGCTTCTTCGTATCGCAGCTCGAAAATGAATTAATGAATCGTGCCGGCATCCTCAGCCGTGCTGAGTCCGCCGGGCAACCCCGAGATTCACTATGCGAACTGGCCGGTGAATCCTCTCTTTTCCGGGCAACAGTTATTGACACTTCTGGCACAGTGTTGTGCGATTCGTGGGCGACGGCTGACCTGATGGACAATCACAGCGATCGCCATGAGGTCCAGCAGGCGATGGCCGCGGGTCACGGCACATCGGTCAGGGTAAGTTCGTCTGTCGAACGAGAACTTTTGTATGTCGCGCTTCGCAGTCCGGAATCCGGTGCTGTGATACGCCTGGCTGCACCGACATCCGAGATAGCAGATGTTGTGGAAAATGTTGCCAGAAGTATCCGTCTGGGCGGCAGCATGGTTGTCCTGGTCGCACTGCTGCTGGCATTCCTGGTGTCACAACGGCTCAGCTCGCCACTTGAGGACCTGAAGCAGAGTGCTGAACTGATTGCATCCGGTGTCGCCGTCGATGCCCTTCCCGAGATTGGGACTACCGAAGTCGCTGCGTTGTCAAAATCCCTGAATCGAATGGTGTCTGTACTGGAGCAACAAGTATCTGACGCCTCCGGCAAGCGTCGTGAATTAGAAACGGTTCTGGACAGCATGCACGAAGGGGTGATCGCAGTTGATTCAACCGGTACAGTTTTTAACATGAATCCAGCCGCTGAATCGATGCTGGAACTGGATCGCGTGGTCGCTGTCGGCAGCTTGCTGACAGACGTCGTTACCGATCGCCAACTGTGTGAGCTGATTGGCAATGTACTTGATTCGACAATTACACAGCGGCAGGAGATAAATCTGGGCAACGGGACGGAAACACGCATCATTCGAACGATTGTGACACCGCTTCAGGATATGTCGGGTACGCGAAACGGAGCGTTGATCGTAATGGATGATGTGACCCAGGTTCGGCGCCTCGAGGCAATACGTCGTGATTTCGTCGCGAATGTTTCGCACGAACTGAAAACTCCAGTAACGTCAATCAAGGGCTATGCGGAAACGCTTCTGGAGCTGGGAGCTGAGGACCCTGAATCGGCGGAGAAATTTGCCCGCATTATCGCCAGGCAGTCTGATCGACTAAACGGAATCATTGACGACTTGCTGAGCCTGGCAAGGCTGGAACGGCTTGATGAGTCAGACCGGCACATCGACCTGGAAAAACACGAGATTGCGGATATTATTGAACGTGCCTTTGAGGTCTGCGGGATGGCAGCGGAGGAGCGGCGAATTGTATTGCGGAAAAGTGTGAATTCCGGGCTTTGTGCTTTGGTCGATGAAGAATTGATTGAGCAGGCAATTGTGAATCTGGTAACGAACGCAATAAAATACGGCCCCCCCGATTCAACTGTTGAAGTGGATGCGGTTCTTGCGGATAAGACTGTGACCATTTCCGTTCGAGATGCGGGTCCGGGGATCGAATCTCAACACCTGCCTCGGCTGTTCGAACGGTTTTACAGGGTCGATACGGGCCGCAGTCGCCAGATGGGTGGCACCGGACTGGGACTGGCGATTGTCAAGCACATCGCCCAGGTCCACGGCGGGCGGGTCACCGTCGACAGCCGCGTCGGCGAGGGCACGGCGTTTACCCTTCATATCCCCCAGCAGGGCGACGGCGACCATGCCTGAGACGACAGTCAATGACACCATAGACCGCCGACAGCGGATCCTGGCGGCGGCGGATGAACTGTTTACCCGCGGTGGATATGACGGGGTGTCCATGCGCGATGTCGCGTTGAAGGCCGGCGTGAACAAGGCCCTGGTCTTTTATTACTTTGACAGCAAGGAATCGTTGTTTCGTGCGGTCCTGGACAGCTACGGCCGGGCCGACCTGGCATCGCTGACGGCGGCATTGCCGGACGCTGCCACGATCAGGCAACGGGTACATCTGGTTATTGATGCCTTCCTGGACTTTACCGAAAACAATATCCACTACACCAGATTGATCCAGCGCGAAATGACACTCAGCCTGAATCGGGATTTGGTCCCGGTCCAGGAGTATACGTCGGCCTTGTTGCAATGGGTGATGGGTTTCATGCGCGAGTTCCTGCCAGACCACGGGCCGTTGTCGGCGCAGCAGTTCCTGGTGTCCATGAGCAGCCTGGTGATGAATTACTACCTGCACACGCCGCTCATTACGCATTTCCTGGGGGTTGACGCATTGTCACCCCAGGCCCTGGACGAACGCCGCCGGCACCTGCACTGGTTGATTGACGCTGTTCTGGATGCCCTGCCTGGTATCGATGTCGACCAGGCCGATGCAACGGTTCAATAGTACAAACCGCATCCCGTGGTATGATTTGACCGACCGGTCAGTGTTGTCAGGAGGCCAGTTTTGGAGCTGCGACTGCATCCCTATCTGAAGTCCCTGCCGCCGGGACCCAGCCGGTTTCCCTATCTCCAGCCACGCTTGATGATGCGCCTGCGCAAGAACCCGCTGGGCGAACTGATGAAGTTGTATGATCGTTATGGGCCGGTTTTTACGGTTCAGGGCCTGGGGCTGGAAATGGTCTTTCTGGTCGGGCCCGAGGCCAATCAATACATCCTGGTCAATAACCACAAGGACTTTACCTGGGGGGACAGCTTTTACAACGAGTTGACCCCTTTTGTCGGGCGAGGCCTGTTAACAACCGATGGCGAGGTTCATGACCGGGCTCGAAAATTGCTGTTGCCCGTGTTCTATCCGGCGGCGATTCGCAGCTACACCCAGCAGATGGTCCGGCGCAGTATCCAGCGGATCGACCGACTGGTCCCGGGAACGACTTTCCCGATCCACGCGTGGACACGGGAACTGGCGGTCAGTATCGCTGCCGATGTGCTGTTCGGAATGGATATGGACGAGCGGCTGGCTGCGCGCTTTGCAGATCTGTTTGAACGCGGGTTGAGCTTTTACGGCCTGCCTTACTTCCAGATGCTGGTGTTGCGAGGCCCGGGGACGCCGTTCCAGGAACTGGTGCGTAATGCCCGCAAACTGGACAAGCTGATTTATCCGGAAATCAAACGCCGCCGTGCAACTGGCCCAGGTGGCGACAATATCCTGGACACGTTAATTCACCACGAACTGGACGGTGATCGCCTGAGCGATCTCGAGGTCCGGGACCACGCCATGACGCTGCTGTTTGCCGGGCACGACACGACATCGGCAACGATCGCCTGGATGTTCAGCCTGGTCGGTCGGGATCCCAATGTCTATCAACGAATGAAAGAGGAAGTGGATACGGAGTTGAACGGCAGGGTTCCAACCGCCGACGATTTGATCGACGGATTACCGTATCTGGACATGGTGATCAAGGAAACCCTGCGGCTTTATCCGGCTGCCTGGTTTGGTCCGCGGCGGGCGCTTAAGACGTTTGAACTTCACGGCCAGCGGATTCCCGCACGAACCAATGTGACGTACAGTTCGTGGATGACCCATCGGATGCCGGACCTGTGGCCAAGCCCGGACGCGTTCGACCCGGAACGGTTTACGCCGGACAAGATCAAGGACATGGTGCCCGGTGCCTACATCCCGTTCGGTCGTGGACCCCGGTTGTGTATCGGGATGCGATTCGGAGAACTGGAAATCAAGGCTATCCTGGCGACTCTGTTGCAGCGCTTCGACTACGAATTATTCCCCGGCCAGTCGTTTGGCGCGCGAACCGTTCCAACGATCAGTCCCGGAAATGATGTATACCTGACGGTCCGCAACCGCCCAGCCAAACCGAAATTGAAAGTAGCTCGGCAACAGACCAAGCCGGCAACTCTCCGCGACTGTCCCAGGCACAGTGAGCCCTGACCCAGGTTTTGGCTGAACAATAGAATCGAACCTCGATGATTGCCGTGGAATGCGGCAGGAAAATTGAATCACCAGGTCAGGACCACTATACTGTGGCTAACGCCGAAATTGCCGTCGACGATCGTGATGCCTGACAAACACTTTGATTCTCTGGTTGCCGTCCTTATCGAGGATGATCCTGATTCCGCCACCCTGATCGAGAAGATCCTGGCGGACCTGGGGTTCGCTGTATCCGTTTTTTCGGATGGCGTTGAAGGACTGTCGCACCTTGGCAAAAATTCTGTAGACCTTCTGGTTACAGATTTCGAGCTGCCGGGCAAAAACGGTCTCGAGATCTGCAGACAACTGCGGGGATCTGGTGCCGCAGATGCGACCTATATCGTTGTACTGACGGCCCACGGGGACGAGCAACGGATGGTTGATGTCCTGGATGCCGGAGCCGATGATTATCTGCAGAAACAGATCGGTCCCAAGCAATTGAAATTGCGATTGCGTGTGATCCGTTCCCAGGTCGAGACCCTTCGTGAGCGAGTCAATATTGAGCAGCAGCTTCGGATCAGCGAGGAACGTTATGCACTGGCCGCAAAGGGTGCAAATGACGGCCTCTGGGACTGGGATATCGACAGCGGGCGCGTCTATTACTCGCCACGCTGGTACGACATGGTTGGCGTTGATCCTGTCGAACTGGACAATCCCGAATCAATGGATACGTGGCTGGGTCGGGTTCATCCGCTTGATTCTGCCCGTGTCAAAGGCCAACTCGAGGCCCATCGGATTGGTGCCGTAGAAAAGTTCGAAGTCGAACATCGCGTTCGTGGCCGGTCGGATGAGTATTTCTGGGCGTTGGTCCGGGGGCTCGCCAAACGTGACAGTGCCGGCCGGGCTATTCGCGTCGCAGGGTCCCTGACCGACGTGACTGAAATGGGCATGTCTGATCCGTTGACCGGTTTGCCCAACCGCAGGTTGATTGTTGATCGGTTGGGTCTGGCCATTCGTCGTAATTTGCGCAATGAGCACCAGAACTACGGACTGTTGTTCGTGGATCTTGACAATTTCAAACTGGTCAACGACAGCCTTGGGCACGGGGCCGGCGACCTGCTGTTGATCGAATTGGGTCGGCGCATGGAGAGCATTCTGCGCCCGTCTGATTCCATTGCCCGAATCGGTGGCGACGAATTCCTGGTGCTGATTGAAGAACTGGACAATATGGCCGAATTGACCCGGGTTGCCGAGCGCCTGCGGTCCAAGGTCCGGAAGCCCATTTTGATTGAGGACCACGAAGTCGTGCCAAAGGTCAGCATCGGAATCGCGTCCAGCCAGATCCGGTATCGAACCCAGGACGAGGTGCTTCGCGATGCCGACACTGCCCTGTATCGAGCCAAAGAGCAGGGACGTGACCGGATTGTTGTGTTTGACAGCAGCATGCACGCCGAAGTCACAGCGCGATTGGAGCTGGAGGCGGATATCCGTCGGGCAATCAATGACGACGAGTTTGTTGTCTATTATCAGCCGGTCATGGATCAAGCAGGTCTGAATGTCGTCAGTTTCGAGGCGCTGGTGCGCTGGCACCACCCGGGATTCGGGTTGCGCTTCCCGGCAGAGTTCATACCAGTGGCCGAGGAAACCGGGATGATCCTGCAACTGGGCGAATTTGTCATTTCCGAGGCCTGTCGGCAACTGGTCGAATGGACGGAAGCAGACCCAGTATTTGCCAACTGCACAATGAGCGTTAACGTATCGCCGCGCCTGTTCAAGGATACCGATCTTGCGGGGGATATCGCCGGGATCATCAAAGAAACCGGGATCGAACCGTCGCGACTGCATATTGAGATCACAGAATCGATCATGATGGACGACCCACCACACAGTCGACAGGTGTTGACTGAATTGTCCCGACTGGGCGCAAAGATTTCACTGGATGATTTTGGCACGGGCTATTCATCGCTCAGTTATCTGCATGAGTTCCCGATTGACACGCTCAAGATCGACCG
>JBFJWU010000147.1:0-7844 GCA_041623475.1 bacterium
AGGCCTCCGGACGTACCGTGATAGATCCAAACACGTCCCGACACGGTACCGTAAACATAATCGCCCACGGCCACGTCATCGTATGTATCCTCGTTGAAATCACCGACAGCAAGGGCGTGGAACCCGCCGGCAGTGGCCTCTGCGACGGTCAAATCAGCATTGTTGTCAAAAGATCCGCCGTAGTAGACCCAGAACGCCTTGCTGTCGCGAACAGTAACAATCAGGTCGTCATTGCCGTCCCCGTTAATTCGCCCGATTGCCAGGTCACTACCAAAGCCCGGAGTAGCGCAGCATGGGTAATAATAGGATTGGTTGGCGATACCAGGCAACAGGGTTGCGCCCGCGCCGTCTTCAAAAACCCTGACCGCAGCAGACCTGTTGCCTACATAGATTTCTGTCAGTCCGTCGTTATCCTGGTCACCTGCTGCAATTGAATAAAGTGCCCCGATTCCTACGCCGACAGTCTGGTTAATTGCCATGCTTGACAACGTCCCGTTGCCAAGGACGACCTTTAGATTGCCACTGTAGTCCCCAAAAACCAGATCCTTGATCCCGTCTGCGTTCAGGTCCGGGACTACCAGCATTTGGGCGATCGAAGTACCATTTGCAATTGAGTGAGAATGCGTCGTAGAAACGCCGCAACCAGACACACCTTTGTAAAAATAGATGGTATTTTGGGTCGCGACAATTATCTCGTCGTTGCCATCATTGTCCAGGTCGCCTACCGCAACGGATTCATCCGGTGCGTTAAAGTTTCCACCGAAACGAGCTGTTCCACCCGCCGTGGGATTGACCTCGAACCAGTCTGCCGTCGTTTTCAGGCTGCCCGCGTTGTTGCAATACAGGTACGCCGCGCCCCACGGATTGTTGTTCAAATATTCAGGGGCACCAACGACAACTTCCAGTTGGGCGTCGGCGGAACTGACATTGCCGATGACCACCGAAGCGCCAAAATATGCGTTGTCGTCGTCAGCAGGCTGCACCGTCCAGTCCGCAGAATTCGTATAAATGGGGTCTATTACAACCGGGTACTCGGCCCCGGAATCATCAACCGAAATACTTACAAAATTGCCGGCGACTTCGAAACGTGTCGGCAGCACGACACCGTCGGCATCGTAAGCAACCAGACTATGCGAATCGAATTCCGCACCTCGGTCCGAACTGTACCGTACGAATTGTTCGACCGGGTTCTTGTCCGCATAGATCCGGCGTGCCCCAATATTTGTTTCTTTAATTTCTGGCTGCAACCCGTGCGCCTGCATCCGGACAACCAGATCCCCGTCGCCGTATGGCCGTCGGGAAATCGTCCACCCCTGCTCCAAGCCCTGTTCCGAATTCTCGTACCACTCGACGATGCCGTCGCCCAGTTCAATTTCGACACGATCCCCACGAACAATCGGAGTGCTGTGAGCAACCGAATCAAGCACTTCGCCACGACCTATCCCGCGAGTCGTCAGGCCCAGTGCAACAGCGGGAGAGACGCTGTCGTTCTTGACGAGTGCAACACCATTATCGGCAAAAGTCGTAGTAAATCCGTTCCCCGGGTTCGGCGCCTGAAGCAGTTTTCGGCTGCTGCGGACTTCCGGGAGAACTGTCGCAAGTACCGGCGTTTCCGAAATTACCTTGGCCGTGTCGGATTCTTTGTCGTCAATCCTGTACTCAACAGCACGGGTTTGATCTGGCACCGTTGTCGACATTCTTAAAATGCCAACTACGCCCAGCAGTAATAGAATTGCTAAGGCACCACCGGTGGTGCGACGATCGATATTCCGAACAAGGCTCATTGTTGCTCTCCTAAACAATGAATGGATCAAGGCAAAATGTTGCGGCTACATCACCGCGGTTCGTTAATTTCATTGCGCAATGCGCTAACACGCCATGACGGGTCCGGCTGTCGCCAACCCGAAACGGCAAAAAAATACACGCGTCGCCAACCGGTGTCTCCGCATACACCAGCGGGTTAATGCGCATACCCCCCACGTTGTCAACGCATTCGCCCCGGTGACACACCAACATTTTGCTGGCCGGTCCGGGACGTGTTCGACTCAGATGGTTCCGGCTGTCAGAACGGTCAATTCCGGGCAGTCAGGTCAAGCTGCATCAAACGTCGCACATTTTAGTACTAATTTCATTACAATTCAATAGTCACAACAATATTTTTTTTATCAAGAGCAAATATGCACCCAATTGCGGCAATCTGCGGTAACTCTGGCTGAAAAACGGGACATTCGGTGGCGATTACAGAAATATACAAAACCCTTTCAAAACGACTGGCCGGGCTTGAGTTTGGCGAGCCCGTCACCCACGTCTACGACCCGCTGCAATATGCGTGGCCAGCCGTCCAGATGTACCTGGACAAATGGGGGCGTGGCCCGCGGCAGGTTGTCTTTCTGGGTATGAACCCCGGACCGTGGGGCATGGCCCAGACCGGGGTCCCGTTCGGTACCGTCAATCTGGTCAGGGACTGGGTCGGTGTACACGCACAGGTCGGCAAGCCGGGCAACGAACACCCCAAACGGCCGATCGTCGGATTTGCGATCGACCGCGAAGAAGTCAGCGGCAACCGCTTCTGGGGCTGGGCCAGGGATCGTTTTGGCACAGCCGACGCGTTCTTTGCCAACCATTTTGTCGCCAACTACTGCCCGCTGGTGTTTATGGAAGCATCTGGTCGTAATCGCACGCCCGACAAGCTGCCAGTTGCGGAACGCGAGCCGCTCCTTGCAGCCTGCGACGACGCACTGCGCCAGGTGGTTTGCGAGCTGGATGCAGAATGGCTGGTCGGTATCGGCAAGTTCGCCGAAGACCGGGCCCGGCAGGCGCTGGCCGGCCTGGGTGTCCGGATCGGTCGAATCCTGCACCCCAGCCCCGCCAGCCCGATTGCGAACCGTGGCTGGGCCCCGCAAGCCGAAAAGCAATTGCGGCAGCTGGGTTTGCTGTAAGCTGGCAGCCGGGCCCTAGGTGGCCGCAGCCGCCAGCAGTCGCTCCTGCTGCCGGCGAACAACCGGAATCAGAATCTCCGCTGTCTGGTAACCGACGCAGACAAGCTTCAGGCGTTCGCCATTAGTCAGTACCACGGCAGGAAAAGCCGTGATCCCGGCCAGTTTTGCCCGTTGGAAATTCAGCCTCGTCTGCTTTTCGGTCTCTGGGCGCCGAAACTCGCCACTGAACTCGTCGGGGTCGATCCCGACATCGGCAGCGGAACCACGATAGGTGCTTTCATCGGTCGGATCTTCGCCCTGCGAATAAAAGCGAAATTGAACCCGGTCCAGGAACTCCATCGCCCGGGCAGGCCATGCTGCCGTAACAGCGTTGACCGCCCGTGACGCGGGCTCAGTATCGTAGACGAAGCCGGGGTTTCGATCAAAAAACGTCATGTCAAACTCCCGGCCGGATGTCTGCGCCACCTGTTGCCAATGATGCGTGATCTCGTGTGAAAGTTCCGGCGGCATTGGCGTGCGCGTATATGGCCGCAAACCACCGGGAACGATTTCTGTCGGCATCTCGTTGGCTACAGCCTGGCTGATCGCCATCATCTGCGGCGCGAACCCATAACACCACGAACACATCGGGTCGGTAAAATACAGCAGCTTGAAGTCCATCGTTACATTGAAACAAAACTGCGACATTTGCTGACGCGGAGGCGCTTTGCAATACTGTGTCCGCCCCGACAATCAATTGTCGGGGCCAATTGACCGGGTGGAGGACCCCCAAATTGGCCGAACCTGAAAAACGACGCTCGCTGGGCCAGATCCTGACAGGGTTCGGCATTATCAGCGAGCAGCAGCTGGACGAGGCCCTTGCGGCGCAGAAAGATTCTGGCCTGCGCCTGGGCGAGCAACTTCAGGAAATGGAGTTCTGCGACACAGGCGATGTCGAATGGGCCCTGTCCACGCAACTGGAACTGCCATTGGTCAGGGTCACCCTGGAGATGGTTGACCGCGACGCAGCCAGCCTGGTTCCCCCGGGGCTTGCGCGGGCTGGCTGCCTGATCCCCATCTGGGCTGTCGGCGACGATGTCGGGATCGTCATGGCAGACCCGACCAACCAGCAGGTCAAGGATGCGGTCGCCGAGGCCACGGGCAAAGAAGCCCAGTTTTCATTGGGCATCCCGTCAGAGATCCGCGGCGTCATCAACGAAATCTTTGGCGATGCGCCCGAAGGCGATGGTCAGAGTGTATTCGGATTGTACGATACGGACCTGTTCGGCAAGGAAGATGCCCGGACCATTAACCTGGATGCATCCGGCAAAGCGTTCCTGGAACGGTTGTTTGCCGAGGCGGTGCTGGCTGGTGCAAATGCTGTATTTTTTGAACGACGCTCCGGTGCCTTTTCGATCCGATTTCGCATCGGCAGTGAGGTACGGACGGTAGTGACCTGCCAGGTGGACTGGTACGACCAGTTGACGCAAAAACTGGACGTAATGGCCAACCTGCGTGAAACAGGCCAATTTGGCATACGCCAGGGTCGCCTGTTTCCCGAGATCGCCGATACCCAGATCCGAACCGGATTCGAGGTCACCTCGGCGCCCGCTGGACGCCACGTCACGGTCACGTGCCGCCCCATGCGCCGCCTGCGGACGACGCCGGACCTGGCGACAATCGATTTTGGCGAATCGGCGAACTTGCTTGAAGCCGCAACTGCGGACCCTGATTCTGCGTTTGTTGTCGCGGCATCGGATACGGGCTTTCACGGCTGGCTGATGCGCGCCTTGTTGAACGGACTGAACAATGATCAACGGCGAACAATCGCCATCGCCCGCGAGCGAGAGATTGCCGACGAACGGGTCGAAGACCGGACCTACACGGTCATCGATCCGGGTGAACAACGACCAACCACCGAGCAGATCCTGGAACAGGTCCTGGCACTGGAACCCAATCTGCTGCTGATCGACGCTCCGTGGAATCAGGCCGACCGGGAGGTCATCCGGTTCCTGCAACTGCAGCATGTTCAGGTCATTCAGGCCCGTTACAGCGAAAACGCGGCGACACTGGCCCGCGAACTGGCTGAAACCGCGCTGGCCGCACCCGGCAGCGACACGTTGGCCCTGTCGGGACTGGTGATCCCCGCCATATGCGATTCGTGCCGCCAGGAAATCTCTGGCGTCGAAATTCCGGGCGTTAAACCGGACATCACGCTGTTCGAGGCCTCTGGTTGCAAAGAGTGTGACTATACCGGTTCATCCGGCAACGAATTTGTTGCACAGGCCATTTCCATCGATCAGGCAGACGGCGCTGGCGATGCCCTGGCCAGCCGGTTGACCGAGTATCTGGAACAAGGTCGAATTGCGGCAGCGGATTATATGCTGCTGCTGGCAAAAAGGACAGGTTGAACGTGGCCAAGATTGACCAGTTTTTCAAGCATATGGTGGAAAAAGGCGCCAGCGATATGCACTTCAGCTGCGGTTCAAAACCGCTGCTGCGCAAAGGCGGAGAACTGGAACCGATCAATTTTGACGTCCTGAATCACAAGCTGGGCACCGAATTGCTGATGGAAATCATGACCGAAGCCCAGCGCGAAGAATTCAAGAAAACGAAAGACATTGACTTCGCGTATGCGCCCAAGACCGTGGATGCCAGGTTCCGGGCCAACATATTTATCGGCCGTCTGGGCATTGGCGCCGTCTTTCGCCAGATCCCGTCAGAAGTCCTGACCGCTGAACAACTGGGACTGCCGCCGGCGGTCCTGAAATTCGGCAAGCTCAGTCGCGGAATGGTCCTGGTTACCGGTGCAACCGGGTCCGGCAAGTCGACGACGCTGGCTGCGATCATTGACTACATCAACAAAACCCGCAAAGACCACATCCTGACCCTTGAGGATCCGATCGAATTTGTTCACAAGAACCAGATGTGCCTGGTCAACCAACGGGAAGTCGGCAACCATACCGAGTCATTTTCCCGGGCCCTGCGTGCAGCCCTGCGCCAGGACCCGGATATCATCCTGGTTGGCGAGATGCGGGACCTGGAAACGATTGAACTGGCAATCACAGCCGCAGAAACCGGCCACCTGGTATTCGGCACGCTGCACACGTCATCCGCTCCCAAGACCGTAGACCGTATCATCAACGTTTTCCCAACCGACCAGCAGGAACAGATCCGGACCATGCTGGGCGAGTCCCTCAAGGGCGTCATCGCGCAGAACCTGTGCAAGAAGCTTGAAGGCGGCCGGGTCGCGGCCCTTGAAATCCTGGTGATCAATCGTGCAGTCGCAAACCTGATCCGCGAAGGCAAACTGTACCAGATACCGTCGATCATGCAGACAGCCAAACGAGAAGGCATGCAGACCATGGAACAGGCCCTGATGGATCTGGTCCAGGCCAAAGTGATCAGCGGCGAAGAGGCCTACATTAAGGCAAATGACAAAGACCAGTTTGCCAAGTTCGTCAAGGCTGACCCTGAAACCGGGGAAATGCCAGGCAGCTAGCTGGATCAGGCGGTCGAAACGACCACTGGCCACCGGGGATAACGTCGGTTATCCTGTTGCCCTGAAAGGGTTTTCGCCGTGGAACATGCAAAACGACGGGCCGCTATTCTTCACGAAGCGCTGCCCTATATCCAGAAATTTTCCGGCAAGACCGTACTGATCAAGTACGGCGGTCACGCCATGGTCGACCCGGACCTGCAGCAGAGCTTTGCCCGGGATGTCGTCCTGCTCAAGCAGATTGGCGTCAATCCCGTCGTCGTCCATGGCGGTGGTCCCCAGATCGGTGAATTCCTGCAAAAACTTGATATCCCGTCGCGATTTGTTGGCGGCCAGCGGATTACCGATGACGAGACCATGAGCGTCGTCGAAATGGTCCTGGTCGGCAAGGTCAACAAGGAAATTGTCAACATGATCCAGACCGCCGGCGGCAAGGCAGTTGGACTGTCCGGCAAGGACGGCGGCCTGGTCGTCGCCACGCGGATGAAACTGGAACAGGAATCACCTGACGATGCCCCGCCCGAAATCATTGACATTGGCAAAGTCGGACAGATTACTAAAATCAACCCCGAAGTCATCGAATCCGTTGAATCGTCCGGATTTATCGCCGTCATTGCGCCGGTCGGCCGCTCCCGTGACGGCGAGACGCTGAACATCAATGCCGACACCGTCGCTGGTGAACTGGCGGCCGCATTAGGGGCTGAAAAACTGATTCTGCTGACAGATGTCCCAGGTGTAAAGTCCAGCGACGGCTGGGTTCAGTCCCTTGGGGTTGACGCGATCGCGAAACTGGCCGAGGCCGGCGATGTCACCGGCGGTATGATTCCCAAGCTGGACTGTGCTGCCAACGCAGTCAAAGGGGGCGTTCCGGAAGTCCACATCCTGGACGGTCGGGTCCCGAATGTTGTCCTGCTGGAACTGTTCACCGACGAAGGCGTCGGTACGATGATTACCCGCGGTAACGACCTGAAAGTTCGCGCCGACGCCTAGCCTGTTCCAGCGCCCTCAACTAACGGATGAAAACAGGCGACAGAATGGTCACGACCATCCAGGTCAGGCATCTGGGCAGAACATTGGTCGCTTGCCCGCGCACACCGCAGACGGAACGCACAGCCACTGGGCGGGTTGGATGGCGACGGCGGTTCGCCTTTTAGCAGGATCCGTTCCCGCTCTTTGCCGGGTTCAGGTCGTGGCACTGCATCCAGCAATGCCCGGGTGTACGGGTGCCTGGGATTGGCAAAGATGTCGGCGGGCGTTCCCGATTCAACAATGCGGCCCAGATACATCACCAGGACCCTGTCCGAGATCCGCTCGACAACCCTCAAGTCGTGGCTGATAAACAACATGCTGTGACCGTGCTGCTCTTTCAAATCCATCAGCAAATTGAGGATCTGCGCCTGTACGCTGACATCCAGGGCAGAAACCGC
>JBFJWU010000148.1:0-7815 GCA_041623475.1 bacterium
GGTGCTGTATTCACCCAGGGTTTTGCGTCCGGCCAGCGATGCGACCCGCCAGAAGTAGTTTCCGGATCGCAGTTGCACGCCCGCTGCCGACTGGTCAACGTCCTGCTCAAAAACGATGGATTCGGGTGCGAAATTACTGCGCCGAGCCACCTGCAGCCGGAACCGTTTCTGACGCTCGTCAGCTGCATTCCAGTCGACCGTAATGCGCGGTGGCGTATCCTCATACGTTATCTTCGTTGCCGCAGACCGTTGGCTGGGCCTGGGCGGTGCCAGGACTTCGTTGCCAATGACTGACAGCAGTCGCGCGCCCGACGGACGTCCCTCGTACTGGCCAACCAGCGTGCTGACCTGGTAGATATAGTCCCCGGGTTCCAATTCCTTGATGGCGTAACGGGTTGATTCGACTTCGGCTTCAATCACAGGTTGGGCCTGGTTCTCAGCGTCGAATACACGTACGCGGTAACGTTCGTCAGGTGTGCTTTCCTCAGCCGGACTCCAGGTGATTGTCGGGTCGCCAGTCGCGACGTCGGCTTCGGTATATTCCAGTGCTTCCCAGGGCGTTCGGGGGGCCGGGGGCAGGGCGATGGTCAAATCAAATGGACTGCTTTCTGCACCGATTACGCCGCCGCGGACGCTTGCGACGGTGTAAAAATAATCGCCCGGTGCCAGGTCTGTCGGTGTATAACTGGTCCGTTCGGTGTCGACCGTCTTGACAGGACTGGAGGGATCGCGCTTGTCATAGATTCGAACCTTATAGGCCAGCGGTTCGCCACCGGCAACGCTGTCTGCGACCGGGGACCAGGAAAATTGCGCGTCTCCCAGGCTGACCCTGGCAATGCTGGCGACCAGGTTGCCAGATTTGAGATCAGGCGCAGGGGGCAGGACGACCGATTCCGGCTGGCTCGCGGATCCCAGTTTGACGGCTGTATTGTTGTCGATATTGACGACCGCGCCATCCCGGGCAACGGTCGCCCGGCCGGATAATGCAGCGACCTGCACGTCTGAGCCGCTGCCCGATTTGCTGAGTTCCAAAGTTGCGGCCTGGCCCTCATCGGTCTGGATTTCGACGTCTCCGCTGGCCGTGGAGATACGTGCAGTTCCCGATTCTATGTCCAACTGTGTTGTTTCTTTGCCGGCGCTGATGGTACCAGTGCTGCCACTGACATCGACTTCCAGGTCTCCCGCTGTCCGGATTTTGACAGACCCGCTGCCTTTAGACGCAACAAACTGGACGCGGCCTTCGTCAAGGACCAGTTGCGTACCGCTGCCGCCGGCACCGGTTCCGCCCAGGCGTTTGATGATGATCAGCGAGTTCTCGGACAAGACAACGGCGGCGTCTTCGCCAAACTGGATCTCGGCCATCGATGAACGCCCGGCCCGAATCGCGTCGTTTTCCTGCAGCGGCAGTCCGGGACGGGCTGTATTCCAATTGATCTGGCCGGCATTCCGGTGGTCGATCGAATTGACCGCCTTGGCCAGGACGATATCACTTGGGGATGACGCACCTGCATCGGGCGGCACCCACAGGGTCATGTACAGCACGGAAATAAGCACAGCTGCCGCACTCGTCGAGACGCCCCACAGGATGATGGATGAGTTGTTTTTCAATGAGTGTTGTCGCCGTCAGGATTTTCCTTAACTCGTTAGTATAGTAAGGAAAAACTTACAAGTCAATGATTCGCCCGTGCAGGATGAATCCGGTGCTTTCAGACCTGTCCGGATGCTTCCAGTTGCATTGACCGTGTCTTTGGAACAGGTCCGGCACTGAGCATCGCCCATTTGATAACGGGATTGCCCGTCGTTTTGTCCCGGATCAGCGCCGAGACGTGGCCTTCGTGCCCCGATTGCAGATGGGCGGATTGGACAAACGTGCACGTCAAACGGCCTTTTTCGGGTTCGAAACTGGCGTCAATGCTGGAATTCGCCGAGACTACGCGACCGGATTCCGCAGTCAGCTCGGCAGTTACTTCCAGAATCGGTTGTTGATTGACCTGGACATCAAGCTCCAATTCACACGGTCCCGCTGCCTGGGGATGTTGCCAGTCCAGGGAGACCGAAACCTCTGATGGGGTCAACGATACCGTCAGGGTGCCGGAAAGGCTGTCACTGGCCTCGCTCACGGGCCGAACGACTCATCCGTATTTGCCGGACTGGGGCCAAGTCCCAGCGGAACCTGAAAACCGGTCCCGTCATCGGCCATTACTTTGAGGACGGCTTCGCCGCTGTTTCCAGGACTAGATGGCCAGTGGACCAGGAATTCCATTTCAAAATGCCTGCCGCGAATCTCAACCTCGAACCGGTCGGGCAGTTCGTAATCTTTGTCGCGGAATCGTGTGCCGTCGCGAACGGGGATGTCGCCAGATTGATACACGGTGTCACCGTCCAGCGTGACCTCCAGATTTACTGTGTAATTGCGTGCGCCGGACATCGGTTCGTACTTGCCCCGGACATAAATATATTCGGGCTTGACCTTGCCTTTTAATTTTCCTGGCACTGATTTACCTTTTCGGTAAAAACGACGAGTTGCGATAATTATAGTCAATCATTGCAACAATTTACAAAAAAAGGGCGGTCCAAAGACCGCCCTGATAGAAAACTGATCGATGCGTACTGCTTACAGGTCTGCAGATCCGTGTCCTGGGGCATTGAAGCTCAGGGTTGTGTCAGTAATTACCTCTGGCGGCGCGTCGGGATCGGCCTGGGGTTTGGTAACCCGCAGTTGCACGCTGGCCGAACCCGTGTCGGCTGCCTCGCGGTTCTTGTACGTGACTGTCAGGTAGCCGCCGTCGATTGAAATATCCAGCGTGGGGCCATCAAACGGTTCGCCCTCTTTGACACGTACAGGCATTCGCGCTGTCACATCACCAATCTGGTCGGCGCTGCCGTTGACTTTGGCAGACAGGAATACGTCGTAATAATCCGTTCCAAAACCGTCAGCGCCAGCGTCAATCTTCTTGATCCCCGGCGTCAGGGTTGATGTCAAATATCCGGCCATGATGAAGCTCCCTTCAATCGATGTCAGACCGTCTCCGCGAACGGTCAGTTTGGTTACGGGTGCTCATCGTAGTCAGGGAATTTGACCTTGTCAATAGAGTCAATAGCGTGGCTGACGTGAGCCCGTTCTATTTCAGGAAGTATCGCCAAAGTTCGTTGTGAACATCGTTGTTGAAGCCATTACGGCTGCCACCAAACCACATAAATGATCGCTCGACCGGATCAAATATATGGAAAGGCCCACGGGCCCGGCCAGGTATGGCACAGCCCGACTGGCAGACTTCCTGCCAACCGCCGTTGACCAGGTCGTAACGATGGATGTTCTGGGAAAGGGTTGACCCGTTGTCAATGCCGCCATAAAGTATCAGCCAGCGTTTGGCCGGATCATAGAGCATCCTGCTGTCCCAGCGGAACCCCGGGCAAGTTGTGGTTTCAGCCGCGCCGCAGTCATTCAGTTCAGTCCATTGGTTGGTCTGCAGGTCGAGTTGCCATAAGTCTGAACGACTGACGTCGCCGTCGTCGCGCCCGCCGTAGATGAACAACTTGCCTTCGCCATACGCCGAGGCATGGAACTGCCGGTTTTCCGGTCGACCGACACCAGGCGTCGCTGCGGTTGTGCGATCCTGCCAGCCTTTTGTGACAGGATCGTAGTACCACCAGTCTCCTTGACGAGTTGATGCGGTCAGTACGTCAGTAACGCCACCAAACATGACCATTCGCTGAATATCCGGTGCAAATACAAATGCTGAGTCTGACCGAGCAGCCGGACTGATTGTCGGGGCGTAGGTCTGCCAGGTATCGCTGGTCAGGACGTAGTGATAGACGTTGCCGGGTGCCGTACCATTACCTGCTTCGATACCACCGTACAGGACAAACTGGTCGCCCGCTGGCCAGACGGCACCGGATGCCCGGTTTCGGGGACTAGGCTTGCTGGCGACACATCCGCCGCTGGTACAAACCTGGGACCATGTCAAATCTGTCAATGACAGTACGTACGAATCGTTGGTCCGTGCCCCGCCATTGAGCATGCCGTGGCTGACAAACATTTTGGGACTCCAATCCGTCGGGTCGACAAAATACCCGGCAGCTCCAAGGTAGGTCGCTGGCGGAACTGCGCCATTTTGCCGCGTGCCTTCCGTGACCCAGGCCGATGCTTCGTTACGCAGGACCCTGGGTACATACGAGCCACCGGTCTGGGCGACCAGTATGTCAAGGTCGGCATCACCATCGACATCGAAGAAGGTTGCCGATCGACTTGTTTCGGAAATTGCAGGAAGTGTGCCGGACGAATAGGTGCCGTCGCCATTGTTCAGCCACAGGAAGTTGAATTCGGCCCCTGAATTTCCGTTGGGTATGAACGCATCAAGGTCGCCGTCGCCGTCGACATCTGCAAGATCCAGCGCCAGCGATTGCGAACTTTCCACGGGAAGTCCTGCGGTAGATGCTGAAAAACTGGTCCCGGTATTTGTATACCGGATCGTCTGCCCACCATACACGCTGACGAGCAGGTCAATATCGCCATCCCCGTCCAGGTCGCCTGCTTTTGCGCCGGTGTGGACGTTTGCTTCGACTGGAGTCCAGCTTGGTGCGGCATTAAACGTACCGTCGCCGTTGTTCATCCAGACCATATCCTGCGATGAGTTGAACGGCAGGTACAGGTCAAAGTCGCCGTCACCGTCAAAGTCGCCGCCTGTGGGGTACATCGTGTTCCCGGCTTCGATCGGGTAATCCGTACCCGGTACGCCAACACCAAATGTGCCGTTCTTCTGGTTCAGGTAGACGTGGGACTGGCCGCCATTGTCTGTCGCAAAAAAGATGTCGTCCCAGCCGTCCTGGTTGAAGTCTGCGACAACAATACCTTCCGAGTCGTCGGCATCGAACGGCAGGTTGGGTGTCGTCAAATCGGTCCAGGTTGTAATATCGTTTCTATAGATGTGATTCTGCCCGCCGTAATCGGCCAGGACCAGGTCCAGGTCGCCATCCCGGTCAAAGTCTATTGTGGCCATGTCAAGGCAGTTGACCAGCGTCGAGGGGAACCCGAGCGTTACGGTCAAGTCAGTAAACGTCGTGCCGTCGACACCGTACAGTCGGCTGGCCGAACCGTTGCTGCAGGCGGCGACGAACCGATTGCCTGTCTGTTGGTCGACCCATCCCACAAGCCTTGTATTACTGAACGGCGTCACTGTCAGATTCGCATCAACAAATGATGCCACTCCAGTGGTGGGGTAACTGAAATCGAGCGTATTGGACACCGTGCCGGCAACTGGATAGTCGACGCTGATTTTGTGAGTCCCAGGTACCAGCTTTATCGGTGAATAAAACTTGATCGCACCACTTCCCAGTACGGTTGTTGTAATCGCAGGAGCAACCAGTCCGTAATCCGTGTGAATCCGGACAGTTGCAATACCCGCCAGGTTCCGGCCATAGATCCAGCGCCAGTTCGATTCGGATGTCGACGCATGAGCGTGGTCGATGCGGTCAATGGCGGGTTTCGCCCACGGGATGACCTGTACCTCGGCACTTGGTGGGCTGACATTGGTTCCAACATCCACAGATTCGACGACAATCCACATTGGAATCGTCTTCAGGCCAGTCAGCGTCAAGGATGTCACTGGTGCCGCGACAAAAATTGCACTCGGTCCCTGGACAGCGTCGGTTCCGGTATAGGGGGCCCCAAACGTATCTGTGTCGTAGTTCAAGTAATAACCGACCGCGTCGCCAACAGCGGTCCAGGATACATAAGCGCTGTATTCCATAGCGATTGCCGTTACAAACGACGGTGCAGCGGGCGGTGTGGTGTCCAGCACAATGATGTCGCTGACGGGCGAACCGGCTTGGGCGCTGGCATCGCGGGCCTGGACCCAGATGGTTTTCGTGCCCTCGCCGACGTTGAAATTAATTGTTGAGTTCTGGGCAAAGGCGATCCACCCCGTGTCGCCGACATCGATGTCGCCGGTGATTCGCATCTCAAACAGATCCCCGGAACCCAGGACTTCCAGGGGTACGTTGGTGCTGATATTGGTGCCCGCCGCACCGTAGGCCAGCGTCACAGACGTGATGTCCGGCGGTCCGTTATACAGGACACTGTCCGTAGCCGTCGCGCTGTTGCCGGCCAGGTCGTAATACTTGGCCGTGACGACCTTGACACCTGCCGTCGCATTCAGGCGAACCATGACCTGCGGCTGCATTGTGACACCCAGCAGGTCCGGGTTCAGGTCGTTGGTCAGGTCGACGCTGGACGCGCCAGGCGCAGACAGATCGGCGGCGACCAGTACATCAGTTGTTGCGGGGGCGCCACCGGCCAGGACCAGGTTGACCGGGCCAGGGGGCAGGGTGTCAATGGTGACCCTTTCGTAATATTGGGCAGTTTCGTTGCCAACAGCATCGCGGTAGCGCACAAAATAATTGCTGCCACTGTCATCAGTTGTGTACGTCACTTTCTGGGCGTTGTTATACGGAATCCAGGTATCCAGTGGCGGATAACTTACCGGGGCTAGTGTCGAAATATACATGTAGATCGGTGGTTGAGCATCTGAAACACTGCTTTCCAGTGTCACAGTGCGCGCGGCCCAATACTCTACCGGGTTACCGATTCCGTCCGTGAATGTCGCGCAACTGGTGCACGATGGCGGTGTCTTGTCCAGGGTGTAGGCGCTAGGCACGAAACCTGTCGTATTGCCGTCGCCATCCCAGGCTCTCCGGCCAACCATATAAAGCCCGTCAGGTCCATTTGTGCCAATTGAATTCGGCCAGTTCCAGACACCATTGGCAAATTCAGCGGGGTGGATGATCATCACTAAACTGCTGAATGACGACCCGTCCCAATAGAAACTGTCGGGATCCTGCACATAAACCTGGACCGCCGTAACACCACTACCGATGTCCGACACGTTTCCGGTAAATGGATCCGGTGCGGCAGCCTGTACGGTCAGGTGGTAAGGGTCCCAGATACTGATCGTCGGAGCCCAGTTTTCATAATTCTCGTACGCGTGCATCGTGCTGTTGTAATCAGCCGTCACGATGTCCAGGTCGTTGTCCCCGTCGTAGTCGAACAGCTTGGCCCGGTGGGTGCTGACGGCGTCAGTCGAAATTTGCAGTCGGGTGAATGTCAACCCGCCATCGTTGCGCAGCAGGTCGTTCTCGACATTGCCTGCGTCACCCATGGCAAAGACGATATCCAGATCACCGTCGCCATCGATATCGCCCACATCCGGGTATTTTCCGTCGATGCCGCTGGCCGGTAGTAGACGACGGGTAAATTGCCCCAGCGTGTTGTCCTCGTTCTCGAAAAGGTCGCTGTTTGCATAACTGCCGCCCTCCGCAACAATGATATCGAGGTCGCCGTCACCGTCCACGTCCCCGGCCTCGACGCCTTTGTAGAAATTGGTATTGGTCGGGAACGTACCCCCGTAGGGTGTAAATCCGCCGGAACCGTTGCCCATCCACAAGAACACACCGGCATCAACGCTCGCAAGAACCACGTCCAGATTGCCGTCATTGTTAAAGTCGGCCAGGGTCGTGCCCCAAGTGTCGTCCCGTTCACCGCCAAAGTTGCTGCCTTCGGCAAACGTTAAACCGCCATTGTTGATGTAGACACGGCTTTCTCTGCGTGTCCCGTTCCCTGTTCCGTTCCGATTCGCAACAATCAGGTCGATATCGCCGTCATTGTCGATGTCGCCCGCATCAATATCGGCGCTGTGGCGGCCGTTAGTTGTCGGACCAAATGTTGGATGGGCGGCGCCCGTGCCGAAATCGCCGTTGGCCTGTTGGATCAACAGGATATTCGTACCCGACTGTACGGCCAGGGCGATATCCATGTCA
>JBFJWU010000149.1:0-7810 GCA_041623475.1 bacterium
CAAGGCCAACAAGCCGATCGTTTACGCTTCGTACCCGATCACTCCGGCCAGCGATATCCTTCACGAATTGGCGCGGCACAAGAACTTCCGGGTCCGCACCCTGCAAATGGAAGACGAGATCGCGGCCATCAACGCCGCCATTGGCGCAGCCTATGGCGGGGACATCGCCGTGACTGGAACCAGCGGACCAGGGCTGGCCCTGAAGGGCGAAGCGCTGGGGCTGGCAATCATGACAGAGCTTCCCTTGATCGTCATCAATGTTCAACGTGGCGGCCCCAGTACCGGGCTGCCGACCAAAACCGAACAATCCGACCTGTTACAGACCCTGTTCGGACGCAATGGCGAATCGCCCTGCATCGTTCTGGCAGCTGCGACCCCGGGCGACGCGTTTGAAACGGCCTTTGAGGCGGTCCAACTGGCCCTGAAATATATGACACCGGTTGTTCTGCTGTCCGATGCGTATATCGCCAACGGCAGCGAGCCCTGGAAGATACCCGACATTGACGACCTGCCCGAGATTGAGGTCAGTCACCCCGGCAAGGACCTGGGTGGCAACGAGTTCCAGCCGTACGAACGCAATCCGGACACATTGGCCCGCCCGTGGGCGATTCCGGGCACACCTGGATACGAACATCGCATTGGCGGGCTGGAAAAATGGGACGGCTCCGGGAATGTCAGTTACGATCCGGACAATCACCAGCACATGACCAACACACGCGAAGCAAAAGTCCAGAAAGTACAACAGGACATACCGCCGATCAAGATCTATGGCGACGACAGTGGTGGCGTTCTGGTCCTTGGCTGGGGCAGCACATTCGGGTCGATCCGTGCCGCCGTCAAAGCCAGGCGCGAGGAAGGAATCGCGGTGTCCCAGGTCCACCTGCGGCACATCAACCCTTTTCCTGCGGACCTTGGCGACGTTTTGTCGCGTTTTGATCGTGTCCTGATCCCCGAAATTAATACAGGGCAGCTGCGAATGCTGATCCGCGCAAAATTCCTGGTCGATGCGGCCGGACTGAACATTGTCAGAGGGCAGCCACTGATGCAGGAAGATATTGAAAATGCAATTGACCAGTTACTGGAGCCAAACTGATGTCTGAAGACCCTGCCGCAAAACTGACCAAGAAAGACTTTGAGTCTGACCAGGACGTGCGCTGGTGCCCCGGTTGTGGTGATTATGCAATCCTGAGCGCGATTCAAAAAGCCCTGCCTGAAATTGGTATTGCCCGTGAAGACTGTGTGTTCATCAGCGGTATCGGCTGCAGTAGTCGATTTCCGTATTACATGAACACGTACGGATTTCATACGATCCACGGTCGCGCACCCGGAATTGCGACGGGACTGAAGGTCACCAATCCGGACCTCCAGGTCTGGATGATTACCGGCGACGGCGACGGCTTGAGCATTGGCGGCAACCACCTGTTGCACCTCCTTCGTCGCAACGTCGACATCAATGTCCTGCTGTTTAATAACGAAATCTACGGGTTGACCAAGGGGCAGTACTCGCCAACCAGTTCGGTGGGTACCGTCGCCAAAAGCACCCCGTTCGGTTCACAGGACCACCCGGTCAATCCGCTCGCATTTGCTCTGGGCGCCGGTTGCACCTGGTATGCCCGGACGGTTGACCGGGATCTCAAGCACATGTCCGAAACCTTCAAGGATGCCCCGCAGCACAATGGGACGTCATTTATCGAAATCATGCAGAACTGTATTGTTTTTAACGACGGGGTCCACCAGGCGCTGTACGACCCGAAGTCAAAACTGGACAACACCCTGTTCCTCGAGGACGGCCAGCCGATGACGTTTGGCAAGGATCGCGAGCACGCGCTGATTATTGAAGGTAGCGTCATGAAGCGGGTCGCCACGGCAGACGTGGACGCAGGTCAGATAGCAGTCCACAATGCCTCCAGCAAGGCACAGGCGTTCATGTTGTCTGAATTGGAACTTCCCGTACCCGTCGGCCTGATCTATTCCGAAGACCGCGTTGCCTATAACGATGACGTTCACCAGTTGGAAGAACGGGTGATCGCGGACAAAGGCCCCGGGGACCTGAATGCACTGATGCGCGCTGGAATGACCTGGGAGGTCAACTGATCAGCCGGACGTGACCATTCGGTCCAATGCCCGGCACCAGGCCAGGTCACTGGTCGACTGGTACACGCGCACTGCACGCGACCTGCCCTGGCGATCCGATTCACCAGACCCGTGGACGGTTCTGGTCAGCGAATTCCTGTTGCAACAAACACAGGTGGCAACTGTTGCGACACGGTTTGACCAGATCATGGCAACTATTCCCGATCCGTCCGCCTGCGCCGGGCTGTCGGACCTGCAACTCGACAAACTCTGGCAGGGTCTTGGTTACTACTCGCGATCTCGAAATCTGCGTCGAACCGCCACAGTCCTGACCAACGAATTCGGGGGACAGATCCCGGACAATCCAACAGATCTGGCTGCGCTGCCCGGGATCGGACCGTATACAACCGGAGCGATCATGGCGATCGCGTTCAACCAGCCAGTTGTTGGTGTTGACGGCAATATTGCCCGGGTTTCGGCGCGTGTCCTGGGACGCCAGATGTCGGTCCCGGATGCAAAGATAGCTGCACAGGATTGGATGGCAGCTTTGTTTGGTCACGGCTCGCCTCGCGTCATTATGCAGGCTGTAATGGACCTGGGTGCGACGGTCTGTACGCCCCGCGCACCGTCCTGTGACGACTGTCCGCTGCAGGCCCATTGTCCGGCTGCACAGTGGGACAACCCCGCTGCGACCCCCCTGCCCAAGAAACGAACGAAAAAGAAACAACAGTCAGTTGTCCACGTCTGGATTACGGACGGGGAACAACTGTTTCTTGAACGTCGCCCACCGGGCCTGCTGGGCGATCGACCGGCGCCCCTGGTAATTGAGTCCGATACGCCGTTGTCCGAGGTCAATGTCGGCGGCCAAACCGCACCCGTCGTCGCCGCAGGTGAACCGTATCGCCATACCTTCACACACCTCCACTGGGACGTTACTCCGCTTCTGGTCCGGTGGCACTATGACACGCCGCCCGGACTGGCACATCCGTCAGATCCGTTGCCCGTTGAGAATATCGACCGAGCCGGTTTTCCAAAGGCGTTTTCCCGGGGACTTGAATCGTTGACAGACAACCTCGGCCGGGAATAGGATGGACCGGACCGAACTGCCAGACTCGGACCTTGACCTGCTTGAACGTTTCGCCACAGTCCTGGAATTTGAACGTCGCCTGAGTCCACGAACCGTCGACGCGTATACTCGCGACCTGACTGATTTCGCGGTTTTCCTGGCCGAATCAGGCGGTCAATTTACATGCCCGACCCGAACCGATGTATCTGCGTTTTTGGGGGCCCTGGACCAGCGAAACCTGTCAGCGCGAACACGCAGCCGCAAACTGAGCGCGATCCGCGGATATTGTCGTTACTTGTTGCGTGAGGGGGTGATCAACGAAGACCCCGTGGACCGTACCAGTAATCCGAAACTGCCCAGAAGCCTGCCCAAGCCCCTGCCTGCGGAGCTGGTTGACCGATTGCTGGATGCACCGGACACATCGACCCCGCTGGGACTGCGGGATCGCTGTATGCTTGAGTGCCTGTACGCGTCCGGACTGCGGGTTTCCGAACTGGTCGCCCTGACGACACATCAGGTCAACCGTGAAAAACGGTTTCTGATTATCCTCGGCAAGGGCGGCAAGGAACGGGCCGTCCCGTTTGGGCAGACGTTTGCACAATGGCTGGATCGCTACCTGCTGGAAGGTCGACCAGCAATCGCCAGGAGCGTGTCATCTGACGCATTGTTTATTACAAGCCGTGGCGGCCCCATGACGCGGCAACAGTTCTGGAACCGCATCAAGACCTGCGCCCGCGCGGCGGGCATCCGCCAGACCGTCTCGCCCCACGTCCTGCGACACAGCTTTGCAACGCATTTGATCGAAAACGGTGCCGATTTGCGCAGCGTCCAGATGATGCTTGGCCATTCGGATATTTCAACAACGCAGATCTATACCGAAGTTACGCGCGAACGGCTGCGGTCGGTCGTTGACCGTCATCATCCTCTGGGTGACGACAATGGTTGAGCAAACCCGCCTGGCACATCGCGCCGATGCCCTGTGGGAAACGTCGGCCATCCGTCCGATCCTGACAGCAGCAGCTGGACTGGACGCAGCACTGGGCGTAGTCGGAGGTTCCGTCCGGGACTGGATGCTGGGCCTGGACCCGGTGGATGTCGACCTGTTGTGGACGGGCGATCTTGGTCAGCTTGCTGACCGATTGACGGCCGCTGGCATCAAGGTCCGGCATCGGCCAGACTATCGCACGATGACCGTCATCGTCGACCGAGCCTCGGTTGACGTGGCCTCGCCGAGAATCGACCGCTACGCTCAACCTGGCGGAGTCCCGGACATTCGCGATGGAACAATTGACCAGGACCTGGGCCGTCGCGATTTTACCGCCAATGCCATGTGCATGTTGCGGGAACCAGCAGCGTGGCACCTTCGGGATCCTTTTGCCGGAATCCGGGATATCTCGGATGGCCTGTTAAGGCCCGTTGCTGACCACACCCTGGCGGAGGATCCGATCCGCATCCTGCGCGGGGCCCGCTACCTGATTCGATATGACTGGACGCCCGCAGGTGCCTGGCAACCGGCACTGCAACAGGCAACGAACCCGGCGTTCTGGGCAACGGTTGCAACCGGCAGGATCTGGAATGAACTTTGCCTGATCGCGGACGAACCGAAACCAGCCGAGATCTGGAACTGGCTGGCCGCCAACGATATCGACCATGGTCTGTTACCCGCACCAATAAACCAGGGAACCATCGCAAGCCTTCGCACGTGGCAGGATGCGGCGACCCGCCACAAACGCAATACAGGACGCAACGGCCTGGATATCGCGGCCATCCTGGCTGTCCAGTTTCCCAACCTGGTCGAGATCGCTGCAGGTCGATGGCAGCTGCGCCCCGACGATGTCAACCGAATCGGCAAGCGCCTGCGCCAGAATTAGGCATCCGCAGGCTCACGTGCAACTCCGATTCGATGCCGCAACGAACATTCGGCAACTGCAGATGTAGAATATGGTTATGGATCTCCAAGACCAAAGATCGGTGCGAAACCGCGCTGTCATTCTGCTTCTGGCGTGGATCTGGGCAGTGGCCTCGATCCAGATTCATCAGGTCCACGAAACGCATCGCTTTTGCGAAGCGCATCAGCAGATCGAGCACGGTGCCGGCCACGGCCCTGAACACCAACACGTCGGCCCGGTTCCCCACCTTGCGGCTGACTTTCCGACCGGAATGCCGGAATTGCACACTGGATGCGATGTCGTCAGCAACCGCCGAATGGCCATCCAGTCCGCGAATCCCCAGGCTCCATCAGCAAGCCTTCCGCAGGCAACTCGACGTTGTTCAATTCACCCGGTCCTGTATCGGTCCATCGCTATTGGCGCGCTGTCGCCCGGCCATTCGCCCCCGTCCCTTTCCTGATTCCCGTTGCCAGCAGCGAACGGGTCCAAGACCTGTCCGCAATCTGCATTAACGTGCCCCGTGCATTATTTGCTGTACGAGGCATCAGGAAAGGAATTTCATGTGACTGTTTCAGACATATTCGCGAGTTCCCTGACGGTCGTTGTCATTACGTTGTGCCTGGCCGTGTCGGCGACGACCGCCGAACCGGCCGAGCCCACGACCAATACCACGACATTTTCGGGCGACGTGGCCAGCCGCCAGTTGGGTCCAACCACCTTGCGCCTGATCGACGTTTCACTGGATGCGTTGATCGCGGCCGGTGGGTCGACAGTCGACCCCGATGTTGTGTCCGAACTGCAAGGCGGGGCACACGACCCGAACCGGATCGGATTTTCGATCCAGAACATTGAGCTGGCCCTGGCCGGCGCTGTCGATCCGTATTTCCGGGCCGATGCGTCAATCATTTTCCAGATTGATGCCGAGGGCGAAACCGTTGTCGAACTGGAAGAGGCGTATTTGACCAGCCTGGCAATGCCGGGCGGACTCGAACTGAAGGCCGGCCAGTTTTTTACAGAGTTCGGCCGCCACAACGTGCAGCATCCTCATCGTTGGGCGTTTGTCGACCAGCCAGTCGTCGCTTCCAGACTATTGGGCGGTGACGGGCTGCGCAGCCAGGGGGCTCGGCTATCGTGGCTGGCGACGGTCCCGTGGTACATGGAATTGATTGGCGGCTTGCAGAATGCAAATGGCGAGACGGTTGTCAGTTTTCTGTCTACCGACGAACTGGACGGCGTTGGCGGGTACGCCCACAGCGGACGTGAAACCGGGCAACTGCGGGACCTGCTGTTCAATAGCCGATGGCTCAATGGATTCGATGTCTTGGACACCGTTTCGATAAATCTGGGAGCATCCGCGGCCGCGGGTCCAAATGCTGCATCGTCAGAGACGCACACATGGCTGATGGGCGCGGACCTGTTCTTGAAATGGCAACCCAC
Source organism: bacterium (assembly GCA_041623475.1). GTDB lineage: Bacteria > J088 > J088 > J088 > J088 > JBFJWU01. Next base: position 6,466 of record JBFJWU010000149.1, read on the forward strand.
CGTCAACGAACGCGGTTGGCCATTTGTGTCGCTGCAAGCCGAATTCATGCACCGCTGGTACGACGTTCCGGCAATTCCTGCGGGGCCAGACATTCTGCGGGATTATGGCTGGTACGCCCAGGCACTGTGGGGATTCGCACCCACTTGGGTAGCAGGTATGCGATACGGCAGCGCCGATTCGGGCAACGGCGACCGGTCCCTGGCACTGCGGGATCAAAGGCACCGGCTGTCCAGTTCGGTCACCTGGTATGGAACCGAGTACACAAAAGTACGTCTGCAGCACAATTTTGATGATTCGGAAGTTCTCGGGCGTGCTAACTCGGTCTGGGTGCAGTTAGAAGGCACAATCGGTGCCCACGCAGGACATTCATTTTGAAGCGCGTAGTTGTTGCACTCACAGCGGCGGCGTCACCGTTGCTGTGTGTACCGAATGCAGCGACCGCTGCGCCGCTGGCGGTTGTAACCAGCACACCCGACCTGGCGGCGATTGCCCATGCTGTCGGCGGGGACCGCATAACGGTCGAAAGCATCGCCGGCGGCGGGCAGGACCCCCACTACCTGAGTGCGCGCCCAAGTTACATGATTCGGACGCGCAGGGCAGACTTGTGGATCCGCGTCGGCATGGGGCTGGAAGCCGGCTGGGAAGAGCTTCTGATCCAGGGCAGCCGCAATCCCCGGATCCGCCCTGGCCAACCTGGGCATCTGGACGCCAGCAGTGGAATTCTGCCGCTCGATATTCCGGCAACGGGTACGGACCGTTCTGCCGGGGACGTTCACGCGGCCGGAAACCCGCACTACTGGCTGGATCCATTGAACGGCATTCACGTTGCACATACCATCGGTGAACGCCTGGCGCGTCTGGACCCCGCCGGTTCCGATTACTACCGGGCCCGGGTCCGTGCATTTGCGGACACGATCGAGAGCGCCCTGAATGGCGCAGACGGTTGGCAGGCTCGCCTGGCCCCATTCCGGGGAGCCCGGGTGTTGACATTTCACCGAAGCTGGAGTTACTTCCTCAAGCGATTTGGCCTGGTCTCGGTTGGAGAACTGGAACCGAAACCAGGTATCAGGCCGGGTCCCGGGCACCTGGCCGATGTAATTGACACAGCAACGCAGCAGGATGTTCGTTTGATTTTGATCGAGCCATTTTATGACCGCAAAGGCGCCGACCTGGTCGCCAGCCGGACCGGTGCAGTTGTCGTTCAAATCGCCAACACAGTCGGCGGTGACGACGGAATCCGCACTTATCCGCAGCTGATTGACCGCATTGTCGGGGCGGTCCAGAATGCCCTTGCCACGGACCAGGCCCATGATTGAACTACTCGCGGCCCCCCTGGCCGGATGC
>JBFJWU010000150.1:0-7809 GCA_041623475.1 bacterium
ATCCGGGCGCAGACGACGTCGAGCCAGACCGACATGTGTGCGATGTGGTCCTTGGCTGACCATCCGCCTTCCTGTGGCCTCCGCGTGAGCGCTGACGCATCCGCTCGGTCTATCACCGATCGTTCCAGATAGCGGTTGTATGCGCGATGCAGCGCCGTCGGCAGCGGCGGCTGTGATTGTTCGAACCAGCTGTCGCGGAAGTCCGCCAGCCAGCGCATACCGGGATACCTGGACTGCAATGCGGCACCAACCAGATGGGTACTGGCGTAGGGACTGGTCGTTACCAGCCGCTCGATACCGCCCTCTGCACGCACCAGAGCCGAGACCGCGTTCCGGTTCCACAGGCGCCGGTAATCCGGGACCCGCAGGTAATCCCGGACTGTTTTGCCAAGCCGCTGCTTCAATCCCGTTGTCTGTGCGGTTCCCGACGCACCAATGCCTTCGGACGACCGAACCCGGCGACTGGGATCATTAAACGGAACCAGATGGACCTCGACCCCGTCCGGTGGAGCCAGATCCGACTGATAATAGGGATCCGACGGATGTGGCTCGGGCATCCATATCCGCGGACGTACCCCGAAATCCGGCATATAACGTGCCCACCCGACGACCCGGTTGGATCCCGGTCCACCGATCGGGGGGAAATAATGGGTGACAATATCTACGGTCCGGCGCGTATTCATGCTGCCGACATGCTATCAGCATCGGCCCCTGGGGGAATCACCTGTGCAGCTCGCGCCACGGTGACTATTCACCGCAAACGGTTCATATGCCAACGTTTTTCGGCTGTGCCGGGCGTTTGATTCTGGTAGAATCGACTGGTCTGGGCGGATAACCGATGTCAGGATCAAGACATCGATTCCACGGGAAACGCAACGTGTCAAAGGTTCGCTTTGCTTTGGTCGGATGCGGCCGAATCGCGCGCAAACATACCGAAATTATTGCCGAAAAGCTGGACAACGCTGTCCTGGCTGCTGTCTGCGACCTGGACGAGGAACGGGCCCGGCACTATGGCGAAAAGTACGCCGTGCCGTGGTTCACGGACCTGCACCAGATGATGACAGAACTTGGTGATCAAGTCGACGTCGTAAACGTCCTGACTCACAGCGGCGACCACGCACGAACGACGCTCGAGTTGACCCAATATGGCAAGCATATTGTTGTTGAGAAACCAATGGCCCTGCGCCTGGACGATGCAGACAGGATGATCCAGGCCTGCAGCGATGCCGGCATCAAGCTATTCGTTGTCAAGCAGAATCGTTACAACCTGCCGGTTGTCAAGATGCGGGAGGCGCTGGACGCCGGGCGTTTCGGACGGCTGGTACTGGGCACGATTCGTGTCCGCTGGTGCCGGGACCAGGCCTATTACGACAACGACCCCTGGCGCGGCACCTGGAAGGACGACGGGGGTGTCTTGACAAACCAGGCCAGTCATCATATCGACCTTCTCGAGTGGATGATGGGCGATGTCGAAACGGTATTCGCCAAAACAGAAACGATGCTGGTCAATATCGAAACCGAAGATACGGGTGTCGCGGTACTCAAGTTCTGCAACGGCGCCCTGGGCGTTATCGAAGCAACCGCCGCCACCCGACCAAAGGACCTTGAGGGCTCGATCAGCATCCTGGGCGAAAAAGGCAGTGTCGAGATCGGCGGCTTTGCGGTCAATGAAATGCGCGTCTGGAACTTTACAGAACCGACGGCAGACGATGCCAGTGTCATCGAACAATACCACCAGAACCCGCCGGATGTCTATGGATTCGGCCACATCGCCTACCTGCAGGAGGTCGTCAATTGTATTATCGATGACCGCCCGCCGGCTGTTGACGGGCACGAAGGACGCCGGTCACTGGAGCTGATCTACGCAATATATGAATCGGCAGAGTCCGGCGCCGAAGTTAAACTTCCGGTACGACCAGACCTTTGTCGGCTGGGGCGATGAGCGAACCCATGATCCACGACGGTGTCGAGATTGCCCCATCAACCCGGGTCGACGCGTTCTGCATTGTCGGTCAACCGGCGCGAGGACGAGAGTCCGACGACCAGCCAACGACGATCGGCCCCGAAGGTCACATTCGCAGCCATACCGTGATCTACGGCGGCAACCGGATCGGCAACCATTTCCAAACGGGGCACCACGTGATGATCCGCGAGGACAATGTTATCGGCGACAACGTCAGCATCGGCACAGGAACTGTTGTCGAGCACCACGTCACAATTGGGGACAATGTGCGAATCCATTCCCAGGCATTTATCCCCGAATATTCGGTCCTGGCGGCCGATTGCTGGATCGGACCCAACGTCGTCCTGACCAACGCCCGCTACCCGGCATCACCTGGTGCCAAGCAAAACCTGGCTGGCGTTCGCGTTGGCCGTTCGGCCCGAATCGGCGCCAACGCAACTGTCCTGCCCGGGATTTCCGTTGGCGACGGCGCCCTGGTCGGAGCCGGTGCAGTCGTCACCCGGGATGTGCCCGCAGGGGTCGTCGTGGCCGGAAATCCGGCGACCCGGATTAATGATATTTCCCGACTACCCTACGGCCAGAATGACTGACGCCGTCGACAAAATTCCCCTGGTCAACCTGGCGGCCCAGGATGCGGCCATTCGCCCCCGGATTGACGCTGCGATCAAGGATATTATCGACCGCACAGCATTCATTGGCGGCGAGGTTCTGTCGGGATTTGAACAGTCGTTCGCAACGTACTGCGGTGCCGATTATTGCTGCGGCGTCAGCAACGGCACCGATGCCCTGGTCCTGGCATTAAGGGCCATCGACCTGCAACCGGGTGACATCGTCATTACGGTGCCTAATTCATTTATTGCCACGACCGAAGCGATCACGCTGGCGGGGGGGGTCATTCGATTCGTCGATGTCGATCCGGACACGATGTTGATCGACCTGGCGCAACTGGAGGACCTCGTGCGGACCCTGCGCCGATCGGGCGCGCCGCTGCGGGCTGTCATTCCGGTCCACCTGTACGGTCGGCCCTGCCCGATGGATGAACTGATGGCCCTGGCCGCAACACACGACTTCCGCGTGATCGAAGACGCGGCCCAGGCGCACGGCGCGGAGCAGAACGGGCAGCGGATTGGATCGATTGGTGATGCCGCGTGTTTCAGTTTTTATCCGGGTAAGAACCTGGGTGCCTACGGCGATGCCGGCGCCGTCACAACGAACGATTCGGACATCGCTGCCAGGGTCAGCAAGCTGCGCAATCACGGTCGCGATACAAAATATTTTCATGACATCGAGGGCGCCAATTGCCGGATGGATGCCATGCAGGCCGCCATATTGTCGGTAAAGCTGACCCAACTGGATGCCTGGACCAGAAATCGCATCCAATGCGCGGCCCAGTATGACCGGGCATTCGCATCCGGCCCGGTTTCACCGCTGGCCCCCGCTGGCAGGGACCGGCATGTCTACCACCTGTATGTGGTCCAGGTCGACAACCGCGACGCGCTGCAAAAACACCTGTCGGAAGCGGGAATCAGCTCGGGCGTTCACTATCCAGTCCCACTGCACCAGCAACCGGCGTACAGCCACCTTGACCTGGGCATCGGTTCCTATCCGGTCACAGAGGCTGCCTCGAGCCGAATCCTCAGCCTGCCCCTGGACGGCGTGATCTCTGCGGATTCGGTCTCTCGCGTTATTGCTGCGGTCAACGATTTTTTCGAGGCCGGTTAGCCCCGACCACCATCAACCGGATTTGCATTCGGGCGGACGACGAACGCGGTGCCGTGAATGCGACTGGATTACCAATCCTCAGTGTTGTGGATAAAATCGTCGGTCTTGAAAAAGAGATCGGCGGCATTTTGCGGGTCAGACGGTCTTGCGCGCTGGACGTCCGGTTCTGTCCCTTCCCTGAACGGAACAGCGGGCAGAACTTTTTCGGACAGCGGCGTCGCCAGTTTCCCCGTTTTTGCGTCGATATTGCGATAGATAATCGCCTCGGGGCCGGGGAAGTCGCGATACGGCAGCCCCTTGTGGATCGCCTGCATATACTCCAGCCAGATCGGGATGGCTGCGCGCGATCCGGTTTCGTATTTTCCGAGTGGCTGCAGCTGGTCAAAGCCTACCCAGACCGATGTCGCGACCTGGGATGTGTAGCCGACAAACCAACTGTCGATATTGTCATCCGTTGTTCCCGTTTTGCCGGCCGTTGGTCGTCCCAGCGCCCTGGCGCGCCAGCCTGTCCCGCGCTCGACGACGTTACGGAGCAAATAGGTCATCTGGTATGCGGTTTCCTCGGACAGAACCCTCGGAAACCCGTCCAGTTCCGGCGCAGCGACAGGGTCAATCGATCGCAACCCGAAGGGCACATCGGCCGGGGCTGGTGGCGGGGCCAGCGTGAATGGTGCGAACGGTATCGCCGGGGCATCCGTGACCGGGGGGAAATACTGGTATACCGGTGTGCCGGTGGCATCCCAGACCTCTCGAACCAGCGACAACTCGGGCCGCAGGCCACCGTTGGCAAACGCCGCGTAGGGCCGCAGGATTTCAACCGGATAAACGACACCCGAACCCAGCGCCATACTCAAGTCACTCGGCAACGCGCTTTCAATACCCAGGTCCTGTGCTCGCTGTATGATCCGTGAAATTCCCATCCTGCGAACCAACTGGATCGTTACCAGGTTACGGCTGTGGGTCAGCGCGTCAACAATCGTCATTGGACCAAAGAACTTGTCCTCGTAGTTTTTTGGCTTCCAGCGATATTCCCGTTCGACGTCCTGGTAGATAACCGGCGTTTCGATCAGGACCGACGCCGGCGTGTAGCCACTGTCCAACGCCAGCGAATAAACAATCGGCTTGAATGCACTGCCTGGCTGACGCAACGCCTGCAATGCTCGATTGAACTGGCTGTCCGAATAGCTGTAGCCACCGACCACGGCGAGAATCTCGCCGGTATCCGGCAGAATCGACGCCAGGGCGGCCTGGACCCGTGGCCGCTGCTCCAGTGCCAACAGTAGCGGGCCAGGCATTTCCTGGATTTTCGCCAGCTTCTCCAGCGCTTTATCCTTGACCCATTGGGGCATCATGGACGCCGTGATGTCTTCGGCGGTTAATCGTTTGACCTGAATCACATCGCCGACCTGGAGCCGTTCACGAGGATGATTGATGATCTCTGCCCCGGCCGCAACGTCGGGGTCGAGCTTGCGCGCCCAGAGCATCCCGATCGCCGGCAGCCGGCCGACGCCGATGCCGAAATCAACCCACGCATACTGGTCCTTCGAAATAGCCGTAACCACGCCCGGGAACGGTTCGTTGACCATCGTTCCATCGGTAACCGGTCCCGCAGATGCGTGAACCGGCGGCGTCCAGTCATCCGGCGCGACCCAGCGAATCACGCCACCGCTGAGATGTTCAATGCGGCGGGCCGTCAGCTCTTCGCGAATTTCGGCAATTCGGCCCGGAACTTCGGCACTGGCCAGCGTCGTAATCGGCCCCCTGTACCCCTGCCGCTTGTCCAGCGCCTCCAGACCACGGCGAACTGCCTCTTCGGCAGCTGCAGTCCCATCCTTGTCGATCGTCGTGTAAACCTTCAAGCCACCCCGCATGACCGCGTCCTCCGGAAAACGCTCCAGCAGCCAGCCACGAATGGCCTCGGAAGCATAGGGCGACAGCCAGAACGGCGAATTCCAACGCATAACCGCAACGCCCTCGGCCAGTGCCGTGGCGTGATCTGCGCGGCCGATCACGCCTGTTTCCAGCATCCGGTCCAATACATAAACCTGGCGCAAGCGGGCTTTTTCCGGTGACACGTGCGGCGCATACCTGGTGGGTGCCGGCGGCAATCCGGCAATAATTGCCGATTCCGCCAGGGTCAGGTCGGCCGGCGCTTTGCCAAAATACATCTGCGCGGCAGCACCAACACCGTAAGCCCCACGGCCCAGGTAGATCTGGTTCAGGTACAGGAACAGGATCTCGTCCTTGCTGAGGTTCCGTTCCAGTTTCAGGGCCAGGAATATTTCGCGAATTTTCCGGATATAGGTCCGCGCCTGAGTCAGGAAGAACGACCTCGCAACCTGCTGCGTAATCGTGCTGGCCCCCTGGACCGTTCGCCCTGCCAGCAGGTTTTTCCACGCGGCCCGCAGAATGCCCAGGGGCTCGATGCCAAAGTGGTCATAAAAATTGTGGTCTTCGGCGGCCAGGAACGCGTTCTTGAGTACGTCTGGCATGTCGTCCAGGGGCACTATTATTCGCCGCTCGGCCGCAAACTCGGTCAACAGCTTTCCCTGGCGGTCATAAACCTGCGTGATCAAAGCGGGTTCATAGGCAGACAGGTTATCCAGCGGCGGCAACTGGCTGTTGATCCAGATCGCGAGCGACAGGCCGACCGCGCCGCCAATCGCGCCCAGAACGATCATCCAGCGCAACAATTGTCCGGCGACCCTGCTCACAATGCCCCCTCGTCCAGAACGGCGTTCCAGACCGCGACCTCAGGCCGTTCGCCGGTTAATTTTCGGACCTCCTGGAATCCGGTCGGGCTGGTCACATTGATCTCTGTCAAAAACCCGCCGACAATATCCAGGCCGACCAGCCTCAATCCGTACTCTTGAAGCAACGGCTTTACGGCATCGACAATTCTGGTGTCAACGTCGGCCGGATCAACCGGTTCAACGACACCACCCTGCATCATGTTGCCGCGGAAATCGCCGCCGGTCGGAATCCGGCAAATGGCCCCAATAATCTGGCCATCCATCAGCAACACCCGCGTGTCGCCCTTGTCAACATCGGGAATAAACGCCTGGGCCATGGTCCAGTTCTGTCCATCATTGGTCGCGGACTGCAGGATCGACGCCAGGTTGGGATCATCCAGGGCGGCTCGAAATATTCCGCTGCCACCAAACCCATCCAGCGGTTTGACCACAGCGGTTCCGCCGACCTCTTCAATAAATCCGCGAATTCGCTCCCGGTCCCGGGCCACCAACGTACGTGGCATTAACTCCGGGAAACGCAGTGCGAGGATTTTTTCGTTCGCGAAACGCAGGCCCGCCGGAGAATTAATCGTCTGGATGTCCGGGACCATCTCGATCAATTGCGTCGCGTGCAGATAAACATCATCAAAGGGCGGATCCTCCCGGAACCACACCGTGTCAAAGTCGCTGACATCCAGCCATTCCGGAGCCGAGGCACTGAACCAGGGGTCTCCGGGAAACGACATCCGCCGCGCGTGTACCGTAACCCGCCCGTCGGCGAACCCGATATCTGCGTGCGTGGCGGTAAATACCTGGGCACCTATTTCGCCAGCCCGCTCCATCAGGGCGCGAGTTGTATCCTTTGCCGGGTTGAAAGATTCCGGCCTCGAACTCAGGAACAGGGATTTCACAATCAGCCCAGCGACAATTCCCGGCAGGCTGCAGACGCAATCAGCTCTGACATCCATCCGTAAACTTTGCGCCGGACCGGATCCTGGACACATTTATCGTCACAGGCGTGATCGCCGCCGCATAAATGCGCAAAGACCATACCCTTTGAGTTCAGGTTTTCTGTTTCGTCCCGGGAACAGTGATATCGGAAAAAGCCACCAATATTCCTGCCGCCGGCCGCCATAACCACCGGCTCGGCCACGCAGTCCCCGATAATATCCCGAGTATAGATACCTTCCTGGACCATGACCCGGGTGATCGCCCGCCCACCCTTGCCTCGTTGCATCTTTTGCCGGGTCTTGCGATTCGGTTCACGAACGATGTCCGAAGCTTCAACCGTCAGGATCCCCATCCCGAATGTGCCCGCCTCGTCCTTGATGACAACAAACGGCCGGTCATTGATACCACGCTCGCGATACTCGTCGGCAATCTGGTCGAGCA
>JBFJWU010000151.1:0-7805 GCA_041623475.1 bacterium
ACCGATATAGTCGGGATGTTTTTTGACGAGTCCGGCGCGCCTGTCAGTACCACGTTTCCTATATCGAACGCGCCGAACTACCAGAACGGAGTTCAGATTGCCTATGGCGACAGTGGTTCGAACCAGCGATTCCTGGCCGTTTGGACCGATCAAAGAAATAGCGGCTCCGATATCTATGGACAGATCTTGTTTGCCGACGGCACTCCGTCAGGAACGGCGACCGAGTCAAATTTTGTCATCGCGGCTGACGCAGGCAGCAACGGACAGTGGGACCCGGACGTTGCATTTAACCCCGCAACCAACCGTTTTCTTGTGGTATGGAATGACGACCGAAATATAACAACCAGTACCGATATCTACGGTGAATCCATTGGGATGGGAGGTGCCTTACTCTCTGGCAACCCAGCAATCGGAATGGCTGTTGCGGTTACCAACGGATATCAGGACACACCCAGAATCGACATTGATACGATTGCAGGCCGGGCCCTTGTAACATGGTTGGACGATGCGGACGGAAATTTTCAGGCTGAATGGATCAGCGCACGGCGATTTGACGGCACGCTGTCCCCAACTTCCGCCAGAGCCACAATCGCGGACTCGGACAACGACTACACGGAACACGATCTGGCGTTCGACCTATCATCGCGCACATTCTTCTCGGTGTTTTCTGATGACCGAAACGCCGGTACCAGCCGAGACATTTATGCCCAGCAGATCAGTTACACAGGGGCCGCAACGGGTGCGCCAACGACTGAAAACATTGAGGTGTCGCGTGCATCCAACTGGCAGGACAACCCGTCGGTAAGTATCGACTCTGTCAACCGGCGAATCGTAGCTGGCTTCAGGGACCAACGTACTGCCACCTATCGTGGCACGGTGCAGCAACTCGGGTCCAACGGCGTGCCCGTCGAAACACCTGTTTGGGACAATTATTCGGTGTTTGTCTCGGCGGACAACGTAGGAACGGTCCGCAGCGCGGCCAACAGCGTATGTGGCGGATCAATATTGATGGCGTGGACGGAACCCTTTTCCGGCAGTCACACGCTGTTGACCAAGGTGATCAATGATGATGCGTGCTTTCCCGCGTCCATCAGCATCATTGATACGTATGGGCCGCCATCGGACCAGGCAGTCACGTTTCCGACTAGCCGGGCCCCGGTTTCATTAAGCGCACCAGTTTCCATTACAAACGCTGGCCGCACCCCGTTGAATATTGGCACAATAGCCAGCGCAAACCCGTTGGCGGCACCCTTTTCAATTTCTGCTGACAATTGTTCGAACGCAACGTTAGCACCCTCTGCGTCGTGCACGTTTGAGCTTCGTTTTGCCGATTCCGTATCCGGGACCTACAGCGACCAGTTTGATGTTCCATCGAACGATCCGGCCAACCCGTCGGTCACATTTACGGTGTCCGGCACTGTGACAGCACCGGTCATTATGGTGACCGATACCGTCGGTGCGGCCGGCGACCAGGCGTTGGACTTCGGGACAATCCCGGCTGGCGCGCCGGTACAGGGGATCGTCTGGCTGACCAACAATGGCAGCGCCGACCTGGTCCTGACCAATGTGCCCGATGCAAATGCGGTGGCATCCCCGTACACGATAATCGGCGAGACATGCGGCAGTTCAACGGTGTCCCCCGGACAATCCTGCAGCGTCACTGTCCGCGCCAACCCGGGAACCGGTGGCGAGGCCACGGACAGCTTTGACATCGGTGTCTCGGACCCGGTATTGCCAAACGTGTCAATTTCGACTCGGCTGAATGCCACCTTTGCCCGCATCGTGATCAGCAGCGACCTGCCCGACAGCCCCGGCGAGGCCCTGCAATTCGGCCAGGTCATCATTGGCCAGGCCGTCACGGCCACGGTGACGATCAGCAACCAGGGCACCGAGCCCCTGCGGCCCCGCAATGTTGCTTTGCAAGCGGCCAGCGGCCCGTTTTCGACCGCTGCCGACGATTGCAACAATGCGTCGATCCCGGCGGGGGGCCAATGTACGATTGCCGTCGTCTTTGCGCCTGGCGATTATGGGACGACGACCGGCACACTGTCATTGACCACAAACGACCTGGAACGTCCTTCGGTCGGGTTGTCCGTATTTGGCCAGGGTGTCGACGCATCCGGTGGTGTGACTTCCGTTACCGCCAGCAGCAGCAGGCGCCCGGTGCCCATTGCACCAGCCTACGGCGCGTCACTACCCGGCACATCGGCGGCATTCCGCTGGATCGGCTCTGCACCATTGACCGATGAGACCCTCGTCTACCTGTTGGATCTCTGCACGGACCTGGAACTGACAGATTGCACCCGATACACGGTTGATCCGGACCAGGCCCAGGCCGCCGGCGCGACCAAGGTCCTTCGCAAGTCTTCGTGGCATCCACTCAACAGCCTGTTGCTGGTCTTTCCGTTTGGATTCGTCATGATCGGCGGCTTGCGTCGACGGGGGCGGCCGCTGCTGTTGGCCGCCTGCCTGGCCGTTATCCAAATCACCGGCGGCACGGGCTGCACGTCTGACCTGTTGGATCCCGATCAGTTCCTGCTCAATCTGTTCGAGAACCAGCAGGAAATTGGCTACACCGTCTTTGGCCTGGTTCCTGGGCAGACATATTTCTGGACCGTCACAGCGGATTACGGCACTGAGCAGGCGGTCAGCGATACGTGGACGTTCTCGATGCAGGAATAGCGGGGCAGACCCGGCTGCTATTCGTCCCGGTGAACCAGCGTCGGGCTGAACGCGGGCAGGCAAACGGCAATGTATTCGGCACCGGCCGGGCCGGGGGTCGAGTAACGGACCCATTCACCGGCCGCTGTATGAATCGCCTGTCCGGCAGCCACCGTGACGACATCGCCGTTTTCCGTTTCGACCTGCAGTTCACCGGATAAGACCAGGGTATATTCGTCAAATTCAGGCCGTTGCCCTGGTTCCACCCAACCAGTGGGGCTCTTCATATGGGCGACGCTGACCTGCTCGTCACCAGAATTGACCCGCCCGATATATTCAGCGATTGTCTTTGGTTTGTTCCCGGCCGATTCAATGATTGTCGCCTGTTCCAGTCGTCTGACCACCACTATTCCTTGACCGCCCTGGGCGCGTGAGAGTCCGTGCACGTCCTGATTATATCGTCATCGGATATTGACTTGCGCAACGGCGACGTGGGAAGATGGAGGCAGGTCAGGAAGATACGTAAAAAACATGGCAGGCAAACGAAAAATAGGGAAACGGTCGCCGGTGACCATCGCTGGCTGGGCACTGGCAGGCATCGCCGGTTTGATTGCCGTTGTCTATGGCTGGCAATATGGCAACTACTACTTCCAGGCGGTTCACGTCACCAAAAACGCAATGGCACGGATACCGGAGGACATCAGCGACGATCGACTGCACGAGATCACAGTCATGCGGCTTGATGCCAATCCGTTGCCGTGGACAATCGAGGACCTGGAAATCTTCAACGAGGACGGCAAGGGCCACGCGATGTTTACCTATAACATCTGGATTAACTTCCTGAACCGAAAATGGATTCAGTTGCCGGTTTCAATGGATGTGTCCCGACTGCTTGGTGGAACCGACCGCAAAGGCGATCGGTATACGCTCCCTGGCGGGAACAAACGATGGGGCGGATACCGGGGTGACCTGGTCACGTACATCGAGGGCACCAAACGAATGCCCTGAGCGGTGTGCTGCGGTCAGCTACTCGCCGGACAGGAACAGATTCAGCGTGATAAATACGTAGTACGCAAAGGGCAGAGTAAACAGGATTGCGTCAATGCGATCCAGGAATCCGCCGTGGCCAGGCAGAATCGAACCGGAATCCTTGACGTCAGCATCGCGTTTGATCAGGGACTCAACCAGATCCCCGACAAACCCGACCAGGGCAAGCGCAATCCCGAACACGACCAGGGCCACATCCGAATACGGTACCGGGTGGAACCAGGTTTCCGTTGCCAACTTGATCAGCCAGGCACCCAGGCCTGCCGCCACAACGCCGCCCGCCAGCCCTTCCCAGGTCTTCTTGGGACTGACCCGGGGCGCAATGGGGTTTTTGCCAAAGCTGCGGCCCGCAAAATAGGCACCGGTGTCTGCCACAAACGTGGTCAACATGGTAAAGATGACGGCGAAGACACCAATTTTCAGGCTCCCGTCTGGTGAGGCCAGGGTTCGCAGATAGATCCCATGTGTCAGCAACCAGGCAACATACAGGACCGCGGTCATGGACACAGCTGTGTTCGTCAGGATCGATCCGCTGGGCGGTGACGTCAACTGGACAACCAACAGCGCCAGGATTCCGGCTGTCAGCATTCCTGCGGCCAATTCCATACCGAACAGATGCGCCACTGCAAACAAGGCTATCGTGATCCCATAGACGCTTTGCCGATGGGGACGGTACCCCCTGGCCTCCATGATTCCAAAAAACTCGTACTGGCAGATTAATGCAACAACCGTCGCATAGCCGGTCCACGACCAGCCACCCAATACCAGTAGCCAGACACTCAACGGTGCCAACACCGCAGCAGTCAACAGCCGTGTTACTGTCTCATTCACCGAAAATCCTCATCCATTGCATCAAACCAGATCCACTTACGAACGCCAGGGATATGCATGCGAACAGCTGGCAGAAAACGATCACCCCGTGCTGCCCAGGACCCCTTGGGCACCAAAACTGGCTGGGGAGGTAAAACGGCAACCACATCCGGGCCTCCTGGAAGCCGGTCAGGCAGCGCCTGCAATGCCGTTTCGACCGCACGATCCCAGTCCTGCGGCTCATCACCATATCCAACCAGCAGGAAACCCGCAACAGGCAGCGAATCCGGCGGAACAAGCATCTGTTCACCCCGTTCACCTGTCCAGAATCCACTGGCAACTGCGTCGCTGATCTGGTCGTGCATCAGGAAATCAAACGTCCCCAGGTTACCGTCAAGCGGCAGCGTCAAGGGTCCCGCCGGGGCAATGATCCACGGGCGAACATCCTGGATCGCCAGCAAATTGCCAATCTGCACGCCCATTATGCGTGCGCCGCCGTGTCCAGCACACCGTTGACAAATCCCGGGGAATCCGCACCACCAAACCGTTTTGCGACTTCAATCCATTCGTTGATAATCACCGCAACCGGCTCCTGCTGTTGCTTGAGCTCGGTGACTCCCAGGCGCAGGATATTCCGGTCCTCGGCGGCCATTCGGGACAATTTCCAGTTGCTGCTCAAAGATTCAATTGCCGCATCAATGTCACTGCGCCCAGCCAGGAACGCATCAACCAGCCCGATTGCGGCCGCCCGGACATCTTCGCCGGGCACCGGCTCTGTCCGGGCCAGGAATTCGCGGACCATCGCGATATCCCAGTCATTGCGGGCATCCAGCATGAACAGCGATTGAAAGGCAAACTCGCGTGCACGGCGCCGCTGTCTGGGTTTCACAGGAATGCCATTTGATCAGGGATCAGACTGAGTCCAGGGTTGCCAGGCATTCCAGCAGCGCCGCGGCCGCTTCGTGCCCCTTATTGTCGGCACCGGACCCGGACCGGTCCCGCGCCTGTTGGTCCGAGTCACAGGTCAGGACACCCAGGGTAATCGGGCGATCCAGGGCCAGGCTGGCGTTCATGCAACCATCGGTGACAGAGCGGCAGACATAGTCGAAATGCGGCGTGCCGCCCCGGATTACCGCGCCCAACGCGACAACGCCGTCAACGCCGCCACTGCGCAGCAGCCTGGCGGCAACAACTGGAATTTCAATGGCACCGGCGACCCGGCAAACCCGAATGTCACCGGACGACACACCGGATTCCTGCAGCAATGCGACCGCACCTTCCAGCAATGGCTCTGTAATGTGGGGATTGAACCGGGCAACAACAATCCCGATCCGGCGGCCGCGGCCATCCAACTGCGGTGCCTGGCCCGGAGTATTACTCACGAGGAGCCCTCCAGGACATCATCAAGCAAATGGCCCATCCGTTCCTTTTTGGTCTGCATATAACCGGCGTTTTCTGAATTTGCCGGCACCTGGATCGGCACGCGTTCAACCATTTCCAGGCCAAATCCGTCCAGTCCGACGATCTTCTTGGGATTGTTGGTCATCAGGCGGAATTTGCCAACCCCAAGGTCCTTCAGGATCTGCGCGCCAAACCCATAGGTTCGCAAGTCAGGTGGAAAACCGATCTTCTGGTTTGCTTCAACCGTATCGAATCCCTGGTCCTGCAGCGCATAGGCGCGAATCTTGTTCAACAAACCAATCCCGCGTCCTTCCTGGCGCAAATAGACCAGGACACCCGCCCCTTCCTGGACAATCATCTGCAATGCCATTTCCAACTGCGATCCGCAATCGCAGCGTAAGCTGCCGAAAACATCGCCCGTCAGGCACTCACTATGCATCCGGATCAGGGTCGGAGTATCGGGCGTCGGATCGCCCAGAACGATTGCCACGTGCTCGCTGCCGTCAATTACATTACGATAGCCGTGCAACGTAAAGTCAGTGCCAAAGCGCGTCGGCAGTTTCGCTGACGAAATACGCTTGACCAGTGTTTCCCGCTCCAGCCGGTAGCGAATCATGTCGGCGATACTGGCGACAACCAGCCCGTGCTCGCTGGCAAACGCTTCCAGTTCCGGGACGCGCGCCATCGTCCCGTCATCATTCATGATTTCGCAGATTACGGCGGCTGACGTCCGACCGGCCATCCGGCACAGGTCAACACTGGCTTCCGTATGCCCGGCGCGGATCAGGACGCCACCCTGCCGAGCTTCCAGCGGAAAAACGTGCCCCGGGCTGACCAGGTCGCTGGGACGGGAATCAGGCGAAACGGCAACCCGGATCGTGTGCGCGCGATCATGGGCACTGATGCCGGTTGTTACCCCTTCGCTTGCTTCAATACTGACGGTGAACGCTGTTCCGTGTGAATCATCGTTTTCGGGAACCATTGGCGGCAATTTCAATCGGTCGACAATTGTGTGGTCAAGGGACAGGCAAATCAAACCACGGCCGTGCTTGGCCATGAAGTTCACGGCCTCCGGTGTCACGGCATCTGCCGCCAGGATCAGGTCGCCTTCGTTTTCCCGGTCTTCGTCATCGACCAGAATGACAATCTCGCCGCGGCGAATCGCATCGATCGCCTCATCAACGGTCGCCAGGCTCACAAAGCGTCCTGACGCTGGGCCAGCTGTCTTGCCAGAATTTCGGCAACTTGTTTTGCCACCGGATCCGCCTCCATATTGGCCTTGTCCCCCACGTTCAGTTCGCCCAGATGGGTTTCCTGCTGCGTGTGCGGGATGATGTTAACCGTGATCCCTGCATCGGTCCGGCGATTGATTGTCAAGCTGACACCGTCGATCGCAACCGATCCCTTGACCGACAACGCAGCATCCAGAAATCCGGGCCGCGAAAATTCCAGGATTACGTCATCACCACTGGGTGTTCTGGACATCAATTCACAACAACCATCAACGTGCCCCTGAACAATGTGTCCGCCCAATGGATCACCAGCGCGAATCGCCGGCTCCAGATGGACCCGGCGCCCATTCGCCCAGCTACCGGCCGTCGTTCGTTCGAGCGTCTCACCGCTCAGGTAGAACGTTCCGCTGTCCTTGCCAAGCGTTTCGACCGTCAGGCAGACACCGTCAACGGCGACGCTGGCCCCTGGCTCCAGGTCCCAGTCGGGGCGAAGTCCAACGATGTCGATCTGCAGGCCCTCGCCGCGCTGCTGGACATTCGCCAACACGCCCTGGGCACGAATGATACCGGTAAACAAGGCTTTCCTCTTGGTGTCATTGTAACCCATCGATTGTCGATATTTGCAGCTTCCGGCGCAAAAAAACGGGGGCGGGC
>JBFJWU010000152.1:0-7756 GCA_041623475.1 bacterium
CCTTTGCCCTCAGCGGCCGCATCCCCGACCGGTCCGACCTGAAACTATGGGAATGGATCGCCCTCAAAGCCTTCGCCGGCGCCATGCGCCGCCCGCAATTATTCGACATCGAAGCGGACATCGAAAAAGCCCGCACCCAAGTCCCCGACCTGGTGAAATAGGCCGCCCAAAAAAATCACCGTTTGTAATTTATTTTTGTAAACCCTTATAAACAAGGCGTTTCCAGCCATGGTTGCGCAGCGCAACTTTTCTGAGCGACGTTCAGTTGGGTTTGGCGGCTAAACTTGTAGACCACGACCGGCCGCGCCGGCGCTAATCCAGATAGTCGGGCAGGTTGCTGATCATCGCGTCGATGACCTTTTTCATCCTGTCATTGGTGCCCGGCAATTTGCGGGCGGATTCGTAGGCTGCGCGGGCCTGTTCCCAGTCCTCCTGCTGCTCGTAGATCGAGCCCCGCCAGATCAGCAGCTCCGGCTGGTTGCTGTCCAGTTCCAGGCTCTTGTCGATCAGGTCCATGGCCTCGTCGATTTCCTGGCTGTTGATCAGGCGCTGGGCCTCGGCGGCATAGGTCTTGACCAGCATCGTCCGCAGGTTCTTGAACTCGCCGCCCAGCTTTTCGCCAGCGGTTTCCAGATGCGATACCGCAACCGTGAACCGTTTCTGGCGCACCGCCACGGCACCCAGGTAGTAATACGCATCAAACGCCGAGGGATCGTACTCCAGCATCTTGCTGAAGTAGCTGACCGCGACCGGGTAATCACCCATCTCCAGGAACGATTCGCCCAGCATCCGTGCCGCCGCGGCACGCTTGCTGGTCACGTCCCGGTAACCGGGGGTTTCGGCTTCGATCTTGTCGGCCAGGCGCATCATGGCGTTGGGCTGGCGTTCGGCCTCGGCCAGCAGCAGTTGCCCGTACCAGGCATCGATGTTGGGCGCGTACTTGAGCGCTGTTTCAAATTCGACCCGGGCCTCGTCCAGTTTGGCAGTGCGCAGGCGCTCCAGTCCCCGGCGGGTATGGATATTGGACAGGTAGACAACCGTGTCGTTCAGGTCCGGCTTCAGTTCGTAGACCCGGTTGAACGCGGTCAGCGCGCCGTCAAACTGGTTCTGGTCATACCGGACCTGGCCCAGCAGGTACCACGGTTCCGGGTCGGGGTCCAGGCGTTCGGCGGCCGCCAGGCCGTGCGTTGCCGCCTGGGCCAGCTGCCCGGCTTCGTATTCGCTGCGCGTCGCCTGGTAGTACGCCTGGCCAATGCGCGCACGGGCTTCTTCGTGCCCCGGTCGGTCGGGGCTTTCCCATGGCGTCAGGACCGAGACACCAAGCAGCGGCTTGTCCACCTTGACCAGTGATTCGGCAAAGTCAAACGCCACATCACGCCGCTGCGGCCAGCTGCCGAATGCCCGCCGCAGATGGGGAATCGAATCCGCGTAGCGGTCGACCCGCATCAGCGCCTTGCCCAGTCGATAGGCAACTTCGGGGTCCTTGGGCTGCAGCAGGAACGCATAGTTGTAGTATTTGACCACGTCGTCGTTGCGCGAATCCTTTTCGGCAACTTCGGCCGCGGCAAAGAACGTGTCCACCTGTTCGGTCACACTGGCTGCCGAGCTTTTCAGGCGTCGCGCCGCCAAGTAGTACTTTGCGGCCCGTTCCGGCCGGCCGTTGGCGGCGTGGCCTCGGGCCAGGTAGACGTACGCGTCGCCACGGTACGGTCCGTCGGCGGCTGCCTTGGCAAAGTACGGCCGTGCCTCTTCCCAGCGGTCCTGGGCAAACAGGGCCCGCGCCAGCCAGTAGGTGCCATCAAAGTCTGCAGGCCGCAGCTCCAGCAATCGCCGGGCCCGCTGCTCGGCGACCGGATAACGCTGTTCGTCCATGGCAACCATCGTGCCGCGGCGATGCAGGCCCACCAGCCAGGCCTCGCCCTCGGGGTCCTCGGGCAGCATGGCGTAGTATTTTTCGGCGTCCGGGATCGCCCGATCCAGGTCCTTGAGCGCTTCGTAGCCACGGGACCGTGCCAGGAATCCACCCGGGAAGGTCTTGTCTCGTTCGATTGCCTCGGCGGCCAGTTCGATCGCCCGCTCCGGCGAGGCAGCCAGTTCCTGCCCCGACCAGCCGGTCAGCGACATCGCCAGCGGCCGCGCGGTCCGCTCTCGCAATCCGGGCGTGGTGTCCCAGACGGTCCGGAACGCCGTTGTCGCCTGGGGGTACTGGTCCAGGGCCAGCAACGCGCCACCATAGCGGAAGCGGACAATCTGGATGTCCGGCTTGATCTCCAGCGCCGCCTCGTACTGGACGCGGGCGTTGTCCCAGCGACGTGTCAGCGTTGCCTCGTCACCCAGGCCAACCCGTGTGTCGTACATGACATCGGCATAGCGCTGGTCATCCGGGGCGCTGGCGTACAGCGGCTCGATCAGCGGCAACGCGCGACCAAACTGCATCATCCGCACCAGGCTGGTCGCCAGGGCAAAATTGATTTCGCTGTCATCGGCATTGAAATCACGATGGCGGTCCAGCAACTGGATGGCCAATTGGTCGGAACCGGATTCGTTGGCCTTTAGGCCCTCGGCCCGGGTGATATTGATTACCCGTGTCCGGGCATCCTCGTCTTCGGCGTTGATCGCCAGGATCGCCTCGGCGTGCGGCAGCGCGTCCAGCCACCGGTCCAGATGATCCTGCAGGACCCGCATCGCACCGCGGTGCGCTGACACCTGGTCGGCACCAGCCCGCAGGGCCAGTTCGTACGCAGCCAGCGCCGCTGGCCAGCCCTGGCGCATTTCCTCGACCGAACCCAGCGTCAGCAGGATCTCGGGCTGGTTGGGGTCCATCTCAAACGCGTGCTCCAGCATCGCCACCGCTTCGGCGTATTTGCCGGCAGCGGCCAGGTGCCGACCGATGCTGTGTTCGGCCTCGGCGATTGCGCTGCGGATTCCCGGATAGTCCGGACGCCGGGCATACAGCGGATCCAGGACTTCCTTGGCGCCTTCGCCGTTGTCCTGGCGGATCCGCGCCAGGGCCCCACCAAAAATCGGATCGTCCCAGTCCGCTGCGTATTCCGAGCTGGTAAAAAACCGCGACTCGGCATCGGCCCATTGCTCGGCGTTATAGGCATCCAGCGCCCAGTTGTAGTAACTGCGGGCGCGGATCTGGTCGGCGTCCGGTTTGTGCGCCTCCATGGCGTCTACGTCGTCCGCCGCCGCAATCGCCAGGGACCACATTTTCTGCGCCTCGTATGCCAGGGCCAGCAGGACCCGCGCGGGACCAAAAAAGCGCTCATCCGCCGCAGCCTGCTTGAGCGGATCGACCGCCTCGGCTGGCCGTTCCTGGGTCAGGCGCAACCGACCCAGGGCCAGCAGCGCCTCGTGGTCACCAGGTGCCCGCTTCAGGGCTTCCTGGACATCTGATTCGGCCCCAGCCAGTTCGCTCAGGTCGATGCGTCGCGAGGCCCGGGTCGTGCGGACGCGGACCATTTCTGTTTTCGCCTCGGCGGATCCCAGCGATTCGGCCTTGGTCAGTGCATTAACGGCACCATCCAGGTCGCCTTCCAGATAGCGGGACTTGCCCAGCCCCAGCCAGCCGTCGGCCAGGCGCGGGTCTTTTTCGACGGCGCGCTCCATATAGTAGGAGCCTTCAACCGCAGCACCGTTTTGCAGGTTGTCCAGCCCGATCAGGTAGTAGGTACGGGCCAGGGCACGCAGGACCTGCGGGTCATTGGGCGCCGCCAGTTCGGCCCGTTCCAGGACTTCCTTGGCCTGGATCAGGTCACCCTCTTCCAGCAACTGCAGTCCCAGCTGCTTCGGGTTCTCAGTCTGCTGCATCCAGCTGCGACCGGCATCCACCTGGGCAAACGACGGCACTGTTGTCGCCAGCAGAAGAACGACCGTGGTGGCTGATATTTGGGGGATTTTTTTCATGCTAGAAATTTGGTTCAGGGTACAGGTTCGCAGCGGCCGCCGCCAATACGGCAAGTGGCATAGAAACGCTGTTTGCTGGCATTGTGACCGTGTGTCCCGGGCAAACTTCATTATTATTGAACGTGGCGATCCCGCAGCATTGGTTGGCGTCTGTGGTCGACTGCTGGCGAGTGCGGCAATGGGCGACTCGGTTCGCGTCCTGGCCCGGCTGGCTGGCGCGATCTGGGCACAGCCTGTCGACCACTGGCCGGACCCGCCACCGGCCGTCGCCGCCTGGCTGAACGAACAGGAGTTTCCTGACCTGGCGACCTATTGGCGCCTGGCTGTGGATTCCAGCGGCGCGCAGTTGTACGTCTGCGACAGTTCATCGACCGCCTTCGGCCTGGGCAATGCGACCGAGGACTGGCAGCCGGGCGCCCTGATGGGATTTATTGCCGACTGCCGGGCGCAGGACGGACACCTGGAATGGCTGAGCTGAACGCAGCGCCCGACGTCGCGGGAACGGTGTCGGGCACGCCAGGATCAAATCGGGGCAATCAATCCAAATAATCAGTTTAGACGGGCGACGAGACACCATCCAGGATCCGCCGCATCAGGGCTTCCTGGGTCCCGACCATCGAATCACCGGACATGTCTGCACCCGTTGGTAACAGCCGGTGGGCCAAAACGGAAACAGCCAGGTCATAAACGTCTTCGGGGATCACATAGTCCCGGCCATCCATCCAGGCGTTGGCCCGCGCAACCTGCGCCATCGCCAGGCCACCGCGGGGGCTGACCCCGACCTGGACATCGGGGTGGTTCCGCGTCGCCCACAGGATCTCGCCAATATAGGCGGCGATGTCAGGGTGGACCTGCACGTCAGCGACCTGCTGCCGCGCCGCCAGCAGGTCGGCTCGGTTCATGGCCGCGGGTGCATCATCGACCCGCTGGCCGAAACGCTGGTTGGACAGCATGTCCAGTTCGGCCTCGCGGTCGGGATAACCCAGGCTGATCCGCATCAAAAACCGGTCCAGCTGGCTTTCCGGTAACGGGAAGGTCCCGACCTGTTCGACCGCATTCTGCGTCGCCAGGACAACATAGATGTCGGGCAATCGCCGCGGTTCACCGTCCACACTGACCGCGCCTTCGGCCATGGCCTCCAGCAATGCGCTCTGGGTCTTGGGTGTCGCCCGGTTCAATTCGTCGGCCAGGAGAACCTCGCTGAACACCGGCCCGGGATGGAACTCAAACCTGCTGGTCCCGGGGTCATAAACCGACACACCGATGACATCTGCCGGCAACAGGTCGGACGTCATCTGGATCCGCCGAAACGTCAGGTCAAAGGTCCGGGCCAGCGACAGTGCCAGTGTCGTCTTGCCGATTCCGGGCACGTCCTCGATCAGCAGGTGCCCGCCGCTGAGCAGCGTCAGGATAGCTTGGCGGATAGCCGTCGGGTTGCCGCGAAACGACCTGCCAATCTGCTGTTCACATTCCTCGATTCGGTCACGCATGGACTCGCTCATTTTTTGATTCCAATCGATTGCAAATAGGGGACCAGGTCCGTGTAACCGCCGACATACGTCCCGCCATGCCAGATCTGCGGCACCGTGCGCGATCCGGTCCGGTCGCGCAGTGCCTGCCGGGCAGGCTGGTCACGAGTCACGTCGACTTCGTTGACCGGCAGCCCGGTCCCGTTCAACAGCCGCCTGGCGGCATGGCAGAAGCCGCAATAGGTCGTAAAGTAAACCACAAACTCACCATCGTCGGGGTCCCGCCAGATCTGGTCTGCAAGGCTGGTCATCCGCACAGGATACCGTCGCAGCATGGGCGCTGGCAACACCTGCACAGGTTAAAAGTCGGCGCGTAGCGATACGTAAAGGTTGCTGTACTCGTCCAGCGTACCCAGCCCCCGGCTGTCAACGCCGGCATAGATCTGGGCACCGGTCCGCATCCGGATGCCATCGGCCAGGTGCAGTTCCGCAGCCGGTGCCAGGTAGTGGCCGCTGCGGGTCAGTGCCGTCATGTAGTTAACCGAAACCCGGTGCATCACATCGCCAAACCGGTACGACAGCAAGACATGGGCCAGGTGGGGGTCGATCATCAGATACGGGGACCCGATCTGTCCGGTCAATCGCTGTTCGGCATCCCGTTCGCCCGGCGACCGAGCCATCAGGACTTCCTGGTCCAGGTATCCGACCTCGAACTGCCACTGGGGACTGAGGAACCCCCGGACCCGCGCGGCAGACTGGAACGTAATATTTCGCGCCAGCGGATTATCGCCATCCAGGTCGTCACCGATCAGGACCAAGCCCTCCAGCCCCAGCGAAAACCCCTCCAGCAGCGGCACCGACCCTTCGCCGGCGATGGCAAAGATCCGGGGATAGTCGATTTCCAGGCCCGTAACAGTGGACCCCGGCCCGGCAATGGTATCCACCGATCCGACCTGGTCCAGCAGGTACGCCAGTCCGACACCGACGTCACCCCTGTCCAGCGAAAAATACGCCCGGGCCGCCACCTGGGTATTGCGGACATCGGGTCCCGGTTTTTCGTCGGCCAGCAGGCTGCGCTGTCCGGGCGCCCCGATCGTCATGGCGATACTGGATACCGGTGACGGCAACAGATCCGGGACATAGGGGTTACCGACCGGAATCGACGCATGCTGGTAAAAAGGGATCACCACCGACTGGAATACCGCGATATCGGTTTCCAGTTCCATGGCCATCGACCAGACCCCGATCTTGCGATCCGGCAAGTCCTGGCCGGTATCAACCAACTGCTGGGGATTAAGGATATCGACGATACCGAACTCGCCGATCGACCCCCAGCTGAATATCTGCCGTCCGCCGGCAAACATCAGGTCATCCTTATAGGCCTTCAGCCACAGCTCGCGCAGGTCCGCGCGAATCGGCGGCGTGCTGAACCGGTTAAAGCGGATATCGCCCTCGACAGCGACCAGCGCATCGACCGCGTCGCTGGGATAGATGCGCAATTCCGCGCGGGCGTCGGGACGCGCCGAGTTGTACCAGTACGCTTCGTCAGGCGACAGCGCCAGGCGCATTTCCGGCTCGACAAATCCTGCCAGGTCGACAATGTCATTATTGGCACCAACAGGGGATCCCGTCAGGCTGCCGCTGGCGGTCGCGACTGCCGCCAGCCAGGCTGTCCGGCGGCTGCCGGATTTCACCGCAGTCGTTTCAAATAGCGCGTCGAAAAGATCTTGTCGTCGATGGCCTGGTTGACCTGGACATCCGCCATCTTGAGGATTGTTTTGTGATCCCGGGCGATGTCGGTCATCTCAATGGTCAGGGGAATATTAAACCCTTCGATGTCCTTGAACTCGGACTGAACCTTGCGCTTGACCAGGTCACCCTTGCGGTCATACAGGTCCTCGCGCACCAGCCGGTTGCCGTCGACAGTGACGAACGCTTCGATTTTTCCATACGGTGCCGAGTTGCGGCCCTTGGTCAACGTCATCGTCACCTTGTGCACCGCCTGGCCGTCCAGCTGTTCCTGGCCGGAGATCACACTGTCAAATTCCTGGATCCGCCGCGGTGCCATATCTGCATACGTAAAATCCGACCCCAGGAAGCTGCGATTTTCGTTGGTCGCACCGATCCGGTCCAGTTTGTCGTAGGCCGGCAGGTACAGCCACATTTTTTCGGCGTCTTCCTCGACCAGTCGCAGGAATGCGGTCCCGGCAACCGCCGGCGGGCTGTCAAACCAGACCAACTGCTTGTCATTGCCAACCCGGCGGATCTGCAGGCCGCGGTCAGTCGCCTTGCCGCCCTTGTCCACCATGGTCATGGTCATACTGGCCTGCATGCTGTCAGGCCCCTTGCCCTGGTAGGCCGCCTTGAGGACCTCGCCC
>JBFJWU010000153.1:0-7752 GCA_041623475.1 bacterium
CCAACGTAACGTCCAGACAGACCTCGCCGGGTGCCGGCGACAATGCGCCGACGACCTCGTTCAACAGTACTGGAATATGAGTCGGCCTAAGAGGCGACTCTTCCTGCACCCCCATGATTACCGTACCCTCCTGCAACAAGCCATATCGGCAACGTCTGCTCCCCCGAGCACGCCCATCGCCATGGCACTCTGAATTCCCTTAACTTCCTGACGCATTCTGCGACCCACGCCAACTGCCAGAGGCACGGTGCCGGCCCCTGCCAGCTCAACAGGACTTCCTCGCCCTGCCCGGATTGCCCCAATGCTTCGATGCAATGAACCGCACTTGCATACTGTTCGCTGGTCCAGGCAGAGGCGAGGTCGATCTGCATCATCAAAACCCCAGGTCTGCCAGCAACGCGTCAGATTCGCGCATTATTTCCAGTGCATCCTCGCGGGCAGCATCCCAGTTCCGCGGGGACCACAGCTGAATTCGGTCATTCACTCCAACCACTAACACGTCATTTTCCAGACCGGCGAACTCGCGCAGCCGTCCGGGCACCAGGACTCGTCCCTGGTTGTCCAAGCCGACCTGGTGAGCCTCGCTGATAATGCCGCGGGCAAAGGCCTTGCGCTGTACCGGGTTGCGAATTTCGTTGATGCGCGCCTGCAATCGCTCCCACGCCGACTGAGGGATGACCTGCAGACAGGGTTCGTCGATTGAACTGACAATCTGGACCTGATCAGAGTCGTTGCGCAGGATCTGCTCGCGGAAACGCGCAGGTATTGCGATCCGCCCCTTGGCATCGATCGAATACGGATGAGTACCGGAAAAATGCACCGTTCAGGCGTCCCCACTGTCACTCAAATTCCCCACGTTTTCCCACATCGTAAGCTCAAACTACTACAGTTCCCCACAAATCGTCAACCCGAACCCCCTGTTTCCCGGGGTTTTCCCCACCTTGGCCCATGGACCCAGCAGCTGCACACCGTATGTAGTACGCCCCCACCACCGAGGTACCATATATGGACATTACGGGTGTGGATTGGTGGGGGAACCAACCTTGTTCAATGGACACCCTGTTACCTGCAGGGCTTGACTCGGGCCGTTTGGTGCTTAAACTTGTCGTCAGGTGGATCAAAAAACAAGTTCACCGAAACGGAGGCATGATTGATGCGTACCAATGGACTAAAGACCACACTGCTGCTGGCAACAATGACGGGTCTGTTGTTGATGATCGGTGGTCTGGCAGGCGGCCGTGCGGGGATGACCATCGCCCTGGGCTTTGCTGCCGTAATAAATTTTGTCAGCTACTGGTATTCGGACAAGATCGCGTTGAAGATGTACAGGGCGGTCGAGGTCAATGATGCCAGCGCCCCGCAACTGGTCGGAATGGTGCGCGACCTAGCCCGCCGGGCCGACCTGCCGATGCCACGCGTTTATGTCATCCCCGGCCGCACACCCAACGCGTTTGCGACGGGGCGAAATCCGGATAACGCAGCCGTTGCCGCGACAGAGGGCATCATGGAATTGTTGACCTATGACGAACTGGCCGGTGTCATGGCGCACGAACTGGCCCACATCAAACACCGCGACACCCTGGTCAGCACTGTCGTCGCGACGCTGGCCGGCGCCATCAGCTGGCTGGCCAACATGCTTCAATGGGGACTGATCTTTGGCATGGGTCGAAACCGCGATGGTGGCAATGCAGCGGCAGCAATCGCAATGGCCATCCTCGCACCGCTGCTGGCGCTGTTGATCCAGATGGGTATCAGCCGGTCCCGGGAATACATGGCCGACGAAGGTGGTGCCCGGATTTCCGGCAACCCGATGGCACTGGCATCGGCCCTGCGCAAAATCTCGGCCGGCGTCGAGCGCGTTCCGATGTCCCCCAGCCCGTCCCACCAGGCCACTGCGCATCTGTTTATTGCCAGTCCCTTCCGTGGACGCCAGGCAATGGCGCTGCTCAGCACCCATCCTCCGGTCGACGAACGGATCGCGCGACTGCAGGCCCTGGCGACCCGGCTCCGCTGAGCGCCAGCCGCTGGCCCCGGCCGAGCCTGATTGAGGATCTGCAAGAATCCCGTTCAGCGGCGTAATTGCGACCGGTATTTCAAATCGGTACCATAGGTGAGCGTCGGTTCATTTTTGTGACGACCGACGATTCCGGCACATAACTTCGGCCATTTGCAGGCGAAAGGAGTGATCGCATGGCGATCAAGAAGGTAGGTATTGTTGGCACCGGACAGATGGGCCTGGGCATCGCCCAATTGTTGGCCCAGCAGGGCATTTCAACAGTCGCGGTCAAAATGACCGATGGCGATGTTGACGGTAAGATTGCAGCGGTCGAAAAGACACTGCAGAAACTGGTCGACCGCGAAAAGATCACCCCGGACGACAAACAGTCAACCATGGACAATATCCTGTTCAGCACCCACCTCAGAGACCTGCACGACTGCGATCTGGTTATCGAATCCATTGTCGAAGAGATCGATCGCAAGAAAAGCCTGTTTGCCGAACTGGAAGAAGTCGTTAAGCCCGATGGCATCCTCAGCTCCAACACTTCGACATTGGGAATTACCGAACTGGCCCAGGCCGTCGACCGGCGCGACCGTTTTTTTGGCCTGCACTTTTTCAATCCGGCAACCATGATGAAACTGGTTGAGGTCATCCCGACCGTTCACACGGACGACAAGATCTTCAACAAACTGTGCGACTGGGTCAATGAAGTCGGCAAAACTGCAGTCCCGGTCAAAGACGAAACCGGATTTATTGTCAATCGCCTGTTGACCCCGTACATGGTTGATGCGATCCGGTCGTTGGAACGCGGCCTTGCCGGTGTCGCCGAGATTGATACCGCAATGAAACTGGGCTGCAACCATCCGATGGGACCACTGGAACTGGCCGATTACATCGGGCTGGACATCGTTTACCATATGGCCAGCAATCTGTACGACACGTTCAAAGAGCCCCGCCTGGCTCCGCCGCCGACGCTGAAAATGCTCAACCTGGCAGAGCAGGTCGGCCGTAAAGCCGGACTGGGATTCTACGACTACAGCGAGAAGCCCCCCAAGCCCCGGGACTTTAGCTGAGCTAACGGACAGACCCGGATTTCAAAAAAGGCGGTGCCGGCAGGTGCCGCCTTTTTTTGTTGGATTGTCGACGCAATATCAACGCCGTCCCCACCAGGCAACGAAATAGCAGCGTCGTCGACTGTCCCGCACTTGAAACACATTGCGACCCGTGCTACATTTGGACAAACGCTGTTTCGGGTGGGACCGCACAATTTTTATGAGCAAACAAGAGCTGGAAAAGGTCGACCTGCGCCCGCTGATTGCAAAGGAGTTTGCAACCAGCGACCAGTTCATGGAGCAGTTCGGCAGAACGATCAAGGACGGCGGCATGTTCCTGCCGATCCCGCAGACGTTCGACGAAGGGACCGAACTGCAAATAAAATTCAGCCTGCCGTCCGGCCGCGAGATCCTGGCCGGGACCGTCCGGGTCGCGTACTGTCGCGATGGCGCCAACGGCGAACAACCGGGTTGCGGGGTGCTGTTTGTGGACCTCAATGAGCGCAGCCGCAAGAACCTGAATATGATCTACGACTGGCAGCAGCAGAACGGCTGATCGCCCCTACTCTGTTTCCGGCATTGGCTCTGACATTGGCCCACCTTCGATATCCGTCGTGGCCGTTTCCGCAGGTGGCGGATCCGGTGCCAGCTCTGCCGGTGTTTTCCACAAGCTGTCATAGACATATCGCGAAATCGACAGGATCTGGTTTCGGTCCGGCACCAGGACCGGGATCTCTGCCCCCGGCTTTCCCGGGGCTGCAAACAGCAGTTCGCGAACCTGGCCATCCGCTCCGACAACCCGAATCGAGCGAGCCGGGGGCTCGACACCGTTGCGGACCCTGTCGTCGACAGATGCGCCATCGGCAAGGAAGTCCCGGGCCATCATGTTTCGAATCCGATCCGTATATGGGTCGACCTTGTCGGAATCCAGCACCTGCCCGTCGATTGTCCAGTTGTCACCCTGACGAACCATCATCCAAGATGCGCTTTCCGTAACCGATTCGATGCTGGAAATTGATTCGGGAAAACTGAAAAAGACATCCTTGTCCCGCCAGTCCTTCAACGCCCGTTCCATCTGAAATTTGAAATTACTGTTGACAACCAGAACCTGGCCAGGCAACCGGCTGGTCCTCGCATACAGGTTGCCGCCGAACGGGGTGTCCTTGCCGATCCAGATTGTTTCACTGCCTTCGGCAGTCGTCCAGCGAATCCGAAACCGTCCCTCTTCAGCCAGGTCAAACTTGCCCAGTTCAGTGGATTCGAAACTGCTCTCCCAGGCTTTGTCCAGGACCTGGTTCATCAGGCCTTCAACACTGGCGCTGGCTGCCGGATAGGTGACGGGATGAACCAACTGCCAGCTCCCGTCAACGTTCGCGAACTGGATCCGGTTCGGATCCCGTTCGCGACGCCACAATTCGATCCCGGTGATCCCGTCCTTGTCCAGGTCGACCAGTTGTTTGTCGGCGGCTTCCTGCTGGCCTGCCACCTGTTTCGAATGGCTTAGCCACGCATACACGCCAAATATCAGGCCGGTCACACCGGCCATGACCAGCAGGCGCTTCATCGTCGCTGCTTGCGCTGCCACCAGACAAACAGCCCGGCCAGCAACAGGAACTCGGGGAAGATCAATACTGTGCCGTAAAAAACGCTGATCATCTGGTCCTGGGTCAGGGTCATGCTGCTGCGCCCGCGTTGCTTGGGCCGAATCGAAATATGGGCGGTTTCGCCCGCCATCCAGGCCACCAGGTTCAGGCCCAGGTCAGCGTTTCCCAGTTGCCCAATCATCCGGTTGGACAGAAAATCCGCATCACCGATAAATGCACCGGCACCAGCGTCATCGTCGACACCAGAGAATGCCACGCCAACAACAACCGGGCCGTTTTGATCAGCGTCTCCCTGGTCCGCTTCCTGCGCCTCGAGCAACCGGGTCAGGTCTGTTTCCGCCCAGCTTGTATAGCTGCTGAGCAGCAGGTCCGTCCAGTTGTAGTTGCTGTCGGCAGGAGCAGCAACACTGCTGGCCTGCGCCAGCAGGACGCGCGACGGAAAATCCCGCGTGACCGGGTGGTCGCCGTACTCGGAAACCATAATCTG
Source organism: bacterium (assembly GCA_041623475.1). Lineage (GTDB taxonomy): Bacteria > J088 > J088 > J088 > J088 > JBFJWU01. Next base: position 5,143 of record JBFJWU010000153.1, read on the forward strand.
GGTGCCCAGGGTCGGCCCGGCAAACAATCGAACCTCCTGGTCGATGAGCATGTCGTTGCCCATCTGGACACCGAATGCCGCCGCCAGGGGATCAAGGCCGCGTCGTAACGGATCACCAAGCGCCAGTAGACGTCCGCCGTTCTGCACGAACTGGCTGATCGCACTCACTTCCTGGCCAAATAACGGCTGTCGCGGCGATGCCACGATCAACACGTCGATGTCATCCGGGACACTGCCGGTCTGGATCAAACTGACGGTCTCGACGCGATAATTTTCTTCTTCCAGCAACATCTTGAAAACGCCCAGCCCGCCCGGATTCTGCTGGTCATCCGTTCCCAGCTCCTCGTGATCAACCAGGAAACCGACGGTTGTCTGTTGTCCGGCCAGCAGCGACGTCAATCCATTGGTCAGGTTCTCTTCGTCCAACTCCGAAATCTTCTGGGTCCGGTCACCGACGGATAACACAAGCGTTCCGTTCTGGCGTATTTCGTATTTCTCTGTCAGTTCGGGACGCCGGTCAGGATCGATAACTTCGTACGTAAACCGTTTTTGCTGGTAGCTGTAGAGCTTCAGGAGGTCTTCGGCCTGCGGGGCTACACCCCCCTGCTGGAAGACCATTCCGTGTACGTCAGTATCCAAGGCCTTGAGGATCTTGACCGTCTGGTCACTGAGTGAGAACAATCGATCGCGGGTCAGGTCGAACTGATGCGGATACAGGTTGGCGATCAGGTTCAAGCCGACCACTGCGGCAATAACAAAAACTGCCGTACCGGTCGTTTCGCCGAATGTGCGCGCGGCGCGACCACCGACCATCTTGCCCAGGTTGCGGGCATTGCTGACCACAAACCAGCCCAGCAGCAACAACCCGCCGACGAGGTGCAGGACGGTATACAGTGACAGCGTTTCCGTAAACAGGAATGTAACGAACCCGAACAGGAAGAGCGCGATTCCCAGAATTCCGCTGATGTTTGCAAATTTCTTCATGACAACCTGCCTCAGCTGCGAATCCGCAGCGTGTCCAACGCTGCTTTTGACAAAAACAACCCGACGCCGGTCAAGCTAAGGTAGTAAACCACCGCTTTGACGTCGATGATTCCCTTGACAAAATCCTGGTACTTGCGAACCAGGCTGATATATTCCAGAACATCTTTGGCGGTGCCACCGGCGCTGGCCGCGATCCAGTCAATAACGTAAAACAACAGCAGGACGACAAAACAACTGACCGCAGCAACAATCTGGTTTGTCGTAATGCTGCTGGTGAAGATGCCGATCGCCCCAAAGCAACAACCCATCAGGAACAATCCCAGGTATGCCGACGCGAACTCGGCCAGCGACGGCGTGGGCTCGCCATAGATCAACAACACGCCGACGTAACTGAACGTCATCGCCAGCATCAGCACATAAACGGTCATCAACGCCAGGAACTTCCCGGCAACGACCGCGCCAGTTGATACAGGACTGGTAAACAGTAATTCGTCGGTCCGCATCCGTCGCTCTTCGGCGATCAACCGCATGCTCAGGATGGGGAACAGGATCAACAGGATCACGGTCATGTTCAGAAAGGTTGGCTGGACGACCATGTCGTGCAGGTTGATCTGTGCCAGCAGTTCCGGCTGTTGTGCCGCAAACTGCATGTAGACGCCTGACAACTGTTGGAACCGGGCCAGCAGGTTGAAAAAGATCCAGCCACAGAGAACTGCAAATCCGGACAGGCAGACATACGCAATAGGCGATACGAACATCGACGCAATTTCGCGCCGGGCGATCACCCAGGTGCCGACAGCAAAGTGTTTCATTACGCTGCGCTCCTTTCGGCATCCGCCGCCCCGGCGGTCAATTCAATGAACACACGCTCCAGGTCCGCGGAAACGCTGCGGAATTCCTCGATCGGGCAACCGCCCTTTACCAGGGCAGCCAGGGCGGCATCGGCGCTGTGCCCTGCGGCAATTGTAATATCCCAGGAGTCTCCAGTTTTTTGGACATCAGCGATTGCCGGGTCCGAGATCTCCGGCATCGCCGCAGCACCGGCCAGTCGCACCCGGTACGAGTCGCTGGCCCCGCCGGTCAATGGCTGGTCGTGGACCAGCCTGCCCTGATTCATGATGATGACCCGGTCACAAACGCTGGCAACTTCCTGCAGAATGTGGGTACTTAGGATGACCGTCCGGTCATCGCCCAGCGTGCGGATAAGTTCGCGAATCTCGATAATCTGGTTTGGATCCAGGCCGCTGGTGGGCTCGTCGAGAATCAATACCCGGGGATCATGCAGGATCGCCTGGGCGATGCCGACACGCTGCCGCAGCCCTTTAGACAGGGTGCCAATGATCTGGTCCCGACGGTCGGCCAATGCGCAGGACTCGATTGCCCGGTCGATCTTTTGTGCACGTTCGTTGCGAGGCACCCCTTTTAACTCGGCCACGAACCTCAGGTAGGAACGAACACGCATCTCGTCATATAGCGGTGGCGTTTCAGGCAAATAACCGATTTGCCGTCGCACATCGTTAGCCTGCTCCAGGATGTCGTAGCCGCAAACCGACGCGGTGCCACTGGTAGGGGGTATATAGGTGGTCAGCATTCGCATTGTCGTCGTCTTGCCGGCACCGTTGGGTC